>CAITDZ010000043.1 GCA_903891285.1 uncultured Solirubrobacterales bacterium | reverse complement strand
CGTGGTCACCCCCGGGGCGATCTTCGACCGGAGCATCGCGATGCAGCGCGCGTGGAGGTCGCCGGCTGCGGCCATCTCCTCGATCTGCTCCTCCGTCTTGCGGATGATCATCGATTGGTGCCGGCCCGGCCGGTCGGCCCTAGTTGTCCTCTTCGAGGCTCAAGGTCGCCACGAGCGCCCGAATCGACTCGGCGACCTCGTCGGGTGCGCGAGCGCCGTCGACCCGATCGAGCAATGCCTGCTTCTCGTAGAAACCGACCAGGGGGGCGGTCTTCTCGTGGTACTGGACGAGGCGATTTCGGATCGTTTCGGGCGCGTCGTCGTCCCGGGTCACCAGTTCGGAGCCATCGATGTCGCAGATGCCGTCCTTCTCGGGCGGGTTGAAGTCGACGTGGTAGACGTGGTCGGCCTCGGTACAGACCCGTCGCCCACCGAGCCTGCGAACGATCTCCTCGTCGGGTACGTCGATCAGGATCACTGCGCCGATCTGCAGGGAGATCTCATCGAGCTTCTCTTCCAGGGCCTCTGCCTGGGGCAGGGTCCTCGGGAAGCCGTCGAGGATGAACCCGTGGGCTGCTTCCGGCGAGGCGATCCGCTCGGCGATCACACCGATGATCACTTCATCCGGAACCAGGTCGCCCCGATCCATGTACTCCTTCGCCTCGAGTCCGATCGCGGTCCCCTCCCGAACGGCGGCCCGGAGGATGTCGCCGGTCGCGTAGTAGGGGAGTTCGAGGTCCTCCTGCAGGCGCTCGCCCTGGGTCCCCTTGCCGGAACCCGGGGGGCCGAGCAGGATGAGGTTCAGGTGGGCCAAGCTATTTGAGGAAGCCCTCGTAGTTCCGCATCATCAGCTGGGCCTCGAGCTGTTTCACGAAATCGAGGGCGACCCCGACCACGATCAGGATCGAGGTACCGGCGAAGAAGAAGCCGCCGCCTACGTTGTTGAACAGGATGGTCGGGAATGCCGCCACCGCACCGAGGTAGAGGGCGCCCGGGAAGGTCAGGCGGGAGAGCACCCGGTCCAGGTACTCGGCGGTCGGTCGGCCCGGACGGACCCCGGGTATGAACCCGCCGTATTTCTTCAGGTTGTCGGCCTGGTCGACCGGGTTGAAGGTGACGGCCGTATAGAAGTAGGTGAAGATGATGATGAAGAAGACCTCGCCGAGGACGTAGGCCCAGCCTCCAGGACTGAGGAAGGCGGCGAAGTCGAGAGCGGCCGGGGTGTTGATCAGCTGGCCGATCGTCGGCGGCAGGGCCATGATCGACGCGGCGAAGATCACCGGGATCACGCCGGCCATGTTTACCCTGAGGGGCAGGTAGGTCGAGCCGCCCGAGGTCATGCGACGCCCCACGACACGCTTTGCGTACTGGACGGGGATCCTGCGTTGGCCTTCCTGGACGTAGACGATCGCGACGATCACGCCGAGGATCACGAATGGCAGCAGCACCACGAAGACCTGGTCCGGATTCGTCCACCACTGCTGGATGCCGGGCAGGACCCCCGAGACGATCGAGGCGAAGATCAGGAGGGAAATACCGTTGCCGACCCCCCGCTGGGTGATCAGCTCTCCCATCCACATCAGGAGTACGGTTCCTGCGGTCAGGCAGGTCACGATCAGGAAGACGTTCGCCGGGGTGAGGCTGGAGACCACGCTCTCCCCCCCGGCCGGGGCCAGGGAGTTGAACAGGAAGACATAGGCGAACGACTGCATTGCCGCCAGCCCGACGGTCAGGTAGCGGGTGTACTGGGTGATCTTCTGCTGGCCGACCTCACCCTCCTTCTGGAGCTTCTCGAGCGAGGGAAGCACCACGGTGAGCAACTGGAGGATGATCGATGCCGTGATGTAGGGCATGATCCCGAGCGCGAAGAGCGAGAGCCGGGAGAGGCTTCCGCCCGAGAACAAGTTGAGGAACCCGAGGATGTTCGAGCCGGTCAGCTGGCTCTCGAGCTGGTCGATCGCATCGACGTTGACCCCGGGGACGGGGATGTAGGCACCGAGGCGGTACAGCGCCAGGATCGCCGCTACGAAGAGCAGCTTGCGGCGGATGTCGGGGACCGAGAAGGCCTTCGCGACGGTCGCGATCATCGGCCTTCGATCACCTCGCAGCTTCCCCCGGCCGCCTCGATCTTCTCGCGGGCAGTGCCGCTGAAGCCGTGGGCCCGGACCGTCAGGGCTTTCGAGATGTCACCGCGGGCCAGGATCTTGACCGGGTCGCTCCGGGTGGCCAGGCCGACGGCGCGAAGCGAGTCGGGGGTCACCTCCGCACCCGCGTCGAAGCGCTCCTCGAGGTCGGAAACGTTGACCGGCTGGGTCCGGGTCCGGAAGTTCTCGAACGGCATCGACTTCTTCATGTGGGGGCCTCGGAGCTTCCGCATCCGCATCTGGATCGGGTTCTGGCCGCCCTCGAGGTTGACCTTGCGCTTGTTGCCCGAGCGCTGGCCCTGGCCCTTGTGGCCGCGGCCCGAGGTCTTGCCCTTGCCGGAGCCCTGACCGCGGCCGATCCGCTTCCGCCGCTTGCGCGAGCCGGGCTTCGGTCGGAGGTTGTGCAGGCCGATCTCGGCCGCACGGCCGGTCAGCTCTTCCTTTTCCTCCTCGGCCATCAGCCCTCCTCGACTTCCACAAGGTGGGAGACGACGCGGATCTGCCCCCTCAACTGGGGCGAGTCCTCCCG
>CAITDZ010000042.1 GCA_903891285.1 uncultured Solirubrobacterales bacterium | reverse complement strand
GTCGCGGAAGATCTCGGAGTGGCTTTGCGGTACGGATTCGCCCATCTGGGCGGGTAACCCTACCTGCGAAGGGGCCGGCGGTATCTTCGGACGATGGCCGTCCAGACTTCACCCCGGCCGCTAGATGGCCCGCTCCCGGGGGGCACTGCGGGAGCCGTGGTAACCGTTGAACCGATGGTCACCGGCCGGATCCAGGTACCCAAGGCGATCCAGGCGAGTCCATCCGGGGAGATGGGCTTGATCAAGTCGCTCAGGGCGATGCGCGGTGAGACCTGGGCCGTACCGGTGCCGGCCTTTCTGGTCCATCATCCCTCGGCCGGCCCCCTCCTGGTCGACACCGGACTCCACCCCTCGATCGCCACCGACCCGGATGCCAACCTCGGCCGCCTGGCAGCCTCCTTCACCGAACCGGAAGTCACCAAGGGCGAGGATGTCCCGGCGCGGCTGAGGGCGAAGGGGATCGAGCCTTCGACACTCCGAACGGTGGTGATGACCCACCTGCACGTCGACCACGCCTCGGCCGTCTCGGAGTTTCCAGGGGCTGCTTTCATCGTCTCGAAGGCCGAGTGGGAGGACGCGACCACTGGCCTCCTTCCGATCCTCAAGTACTACCGACCCCAGCAGTTCGACCACGCCTTCGATTTCCGAACCGTCGACTATGAGGCCCCCTCGATCAACTCCTTCTCGACCTTCGGTCGTTCCTTCGACCTGTTCGGCGACGGCTCGGTCGTGCTCGTCTCCACGCCCGGCCACTCGGCCGGCCACCAGTCGGTCGTCCTCAAGACCGGTATTGGACCCCTGGTGATCGCGGGCGATGCGATCTTCCTCGAAGACCAGCTCGACCCGGGAGCCGACCTCGCCGCCCGGGCGAGGGACCGCCACAACTACGAGCGAAGCATCCGGGAGCTTGCCCTATACCGCCGGGAACACCCGTCGGTGACGATCACTCCCGGCCACGACCCGGGCTTCTACGAGCAGTTACCGGCCCTGATCGGCTGAACCGGCGGCCTCGCGCTCGCGGGCCTTCGCCGCGGCGAGTGCTCCTTTACGGCCGAGGCGCTGAAACTCGCCGTACATCTCCTTGACCCGGTCGAAGATCTCGTTTGCGACCTCGAGCTGGCGTTCCCGATCGGAGCCGGGTTCGACCGGGAAGGTGAGCGGCTCGCCGTACCGGATGGTCACCGCCGGGAAGCGGAACTTTCGCCAGCCGCGAACCCCGGCCGAGCCGTAGATCGCAACCGGGACTACCGGGATTCCCGAGTCAAGTGCCATCCGGCCAACCCCGGGCTTCGGCTCGCCGAGCTCGGCGGTGCGGGAGCGGCCACCCTCGGCGTAGACCATCACCGCTCCACCCTGTTCGAAGATCACCCTGACCGTCTCGAAGGCCTCCTCGTCACGGACGCCGCGACGGACCGGGAAGATCCCGCCGTGGAAGATGATCCAGGTCAGTACCGGCGGGCCGAACAGCTGGGACTTGGCCATGATCCGGAGCTTCCGCCAGAGGTAGACCCCGGCGAAGAAGTGGTCCATCTGGCTGAAGTGGTTGGGGACGACCAGGACCGGACCGGTCCGTGGAACGTTCTCGGTGCCGATCGCTCGAGTCCGGTAGAGAAAGAGGCAGATCGGGGTGACCACGGACCTGACCAGGGAATACATGTAGCCGGGGCGTTGGTCCCTCGCCCGGCGGTGGAACTTCTCGAAGAACTCGGCGGGCCGATCATCCTTATAGACCTGTGGCTTGATCTCGGCCATTGATCGGTGATCCTAGTCGGAGCGACGCCGGTAGCCGCGTGAGGGGTCAGGCGCCCCCCGACACCGCCCGACAGGCCTCGAGCGCCAGGTGCCACCCCTCGAGCAGGGTCTCGGCCTCGTCGCGCGACATGTTCGGCTCCCAGGTCTCGGAGGCCTGCCACCGGCTGGCCAGGTCGGCCGGGGTGTCCAGCCCGGCCCCGACCGCGGCGAGGGCTGCGGCGCCCACTCCAGTCGTCTCGAGGTAGGTCGGGGCGATTACCGGTACCCCGAGCAGATCGGACTGGAACTGCATCAACCATCCGTTTGCAACCGCCCCACCATCGACCTTCAGGGCCTCGATCCGGCGCCCGGTCGAGGCCTCCTCGGCCCGCACGGCGTCGAACGACTGATAGGCGATCGCCTCGAGGGTGGCCCTGACCAGCTGGGCCCTGCCGGAGCCGCGGGTCAGGCCGACGATCGTCCCCCGGGCTTCGGCGTCCCACCACGGGCTCCCCAGTCCGGTCAGGGCGGGAACGAAGTAGACGCCCTCGTTGGACTCGAGCGAAGCCGCGAGGGCCTCGGTCTCGGCCGCATCGGAGATCACACCGAGTCCATCTCGCAGCCACTGGACGGCCGCCCCGGTCACGAAGATCGAGGCCTCGGCGGCGTAGACGGGACCGTGCCCCAGGTCCCAGGCGACCGTCGAGACGGTCCCGGCGCCGGGGTCCGGTACTTCGGGACCCGAGTTCATCAGGACGAAGCTGCCCGTCCCGTAGGTGTTCTTGACCTGGCCCGGCTCGAAACAGGCCTGCCCGAAGAGAGCGGCCTGTTGGTCCCCGGCGACCCCGGTCACGGGAACCTCGCCGCCAAACACCGAGGTCGTCCCGAACGGTCCGGTAGATGGCACCACCTCGGGCAGGACCTTCGGGTCGATGCCGAACTCTTCGCACAACTCCGGATCCCAGGCCATCTTCCTGATGTCGAAGAGCATCGTCCGCGAGGCGTTGGAGGGATCCGTCAGGTGGTTTCCGCAGAGCGCCTGGACCAACCAGGAGTCGATCGTCCCGAAGGCGGCCCGGCCAGGGTCCTCGAGTTCCGCGAGCAGCCACTCGATCTTGGTCGCCGAGAAGTAAGGGTCGACCAGCAGCCCGGTCCGGTCCCTCACCGTCTCGGCGAGGTCGGTGCCGGCGAGCTCACGGCAGCGGTCGGCGCCGCGACGGTCCTGCCAGACGAGGGCCCTGTGGAGCGCCTTGCCGGTCTCCCTGTCCCAGGCGACGACCGTCTCGCGCTGGTTGGTGATGCCGATCGCCTCGAGGTCCCGGCCTTCGATCCCGGCCTCAGCCAACGCCTCTGCCGCTACCCCCAGCGTCACATCGACGATCTCGTCCGGATCATGCTCGACCAGGCCCGGCGACGGAAAGTGCTGGGTTATCTCCGCCTGGCCGCGCCCCACGATCGTGCCGTCCCGATCGATGACCAGACAGGTCGAGCCGGTCGTCCCCTGGTCGATCGCGAGGATCAACGCCGCCTCCACCAGGCCCCGATGAAGCCACCGAGCTGCCTCAGCCGGTGGAGGAAGCCGGAGGCGGTCCTGCCGGTCGCCCGGTGGGAGAGTTCGAGCTCGTACTCCCGAACCTGGAATCCCGACCGAACGGCATCGATCGTCATCCCGACCTCCATCCCCCATCCCTCGTCGAACGGCAGCAGGCGCTCGAGGACCTCGGTTCGCATCGCCCGCTGGCCGGAGATCGGAGCCGCGGCGACGAAACCGGACCGGTTCCTGATCGCCCAACGGGCAAAGCCGAGTGCGACGCCGAAGCCTCCCCCGACCCGGTTCCGGAACGCCGCGACCGCGAGGTCGCACTCCCCGGACCGCACCGCCTCGACGAGGGTCGTCAGCTGACCTGCCGAGCGCCCGAGGTCGGCGTCGAGGAGCACGACCACCGACTCGGGGTCCGCCGAGTCATCGGCCGCCAGGGCTTCCGTGGCACAGGTGGTCACGTTGCCGCCCTTGCCGAGCGGGACCTTTCGGGTGACGATTTCCGCGCCTTCGGCAAGCGAGGCCGGACCGGTCCCGTCCGACGAGGCGTCATCCGCTACCCAGACGCGCATCCCCGGGAACGCCCCCCGGATGGCCTGGATCGTCTCCCCGATCGAATCCACCTCGTTTCGGGCAGCGACGATCGCGAGTGGACCTCCTGCCTGATCGCCCGGGACCTCCTCCATCGCCGGAGGACACTACCGCCGACCGGCCGGGGGTGGCGATGGTTCGGCTAGGGTTCAGCCGTGGCCGACATCGCCGCCCACATCACTGGAAACGTCTGGAAGATCCAGGTCGCGGTCGGGGATTCCGTCTCCGATGGGGATGAGGTAGTGATCCTCGAATCGATGAAGATGGAGATCCCGGTCGAATCCGACGATGACGGCACGGTCGCCGAGATCAAGTGCGAAGAAGGTCAGGCCGTTTCCGAAGGCGATGTCCTGATCGTCCTCGAGTAGAAGGTGGCGGCCGAAGACGGCCGGGAGCCGGCCGGACACCCGAAGGAGACCGGCACGGAAAAGCTCCGGCTCGATTTCCCGCGCGAGGCCGTCGCCCGGCTGACCATTTCGAATCCGGCCAACCGGAACGCCCTCGACCACGAGATCCTCGATGCGATCGCCAATACCGTCCCGGCGCTCGACGACGGACTCGAGGTCCGGTGCCTGGTGATCACCGGCGAGGATCCGGTCTTCTCGGCCGGCTATGACATCGGCTCGATCCCGGACGAGACCTTCGCAACCGATGCCGAGGCCCTGGTCGCCCATCCCTTCCATGCTGCGCTCGAGGCACTCGCCGGTTTCCCTTGGCCGACCGTTGCCGCGATCAACGGACACTGCCTCGGGGGCGGACTCGAGCTGGCCGTCACCTGCGACCTGAGGATCGCCGCCAGGGGAGCGAAGATGGGCATGCCCCCCGCGAAGCTGGGGTTGGTTTACAGCCATACCGGGATCGCCAAGTTCCTCGAGGTGATCGGACCGGCCCGGACCAGGGAGCTGTTCCTCACCGGTGAGAACCTCCCATCGGAGAGGGTCGAGGAGTTCGGCCTGGTGAACCGGGTCACCGACCCAGGGTCGCTCGAGGCCGAGGCGCTCTCACTCGCCGAGACCGTTGCTGCGAATGCACCCCTCTCGATGAGGGGCAACAAGCGGATCATCGAGGCCCTGATGGCCGGAACCGGACCGAGCCCCGAGTTGGAGAGGGAACTGGTCGAGATGCGGGAGGCCTGCTTCGACTCGGAAGACTTCCGCGAGGGGATAGCCGCATTCGCCGAGAAGCGCAAGCCCCGCTGGACGGGTCGCTGAGCTAGCGCCCCAGCCGTTTCCTCAAGTCGAGGATCCTGTCCACCGACTCCCGGAAGTCCGCCCTGTCCAGGCGCCCCCCGACCAGCCCGCCCTTGAGCGCGTCCTGGCCCCTCAGGGGGAACTCGGTGTCACCGAACAGCAGCAGGTCCATTCCGGCGCGGGCCGCAGCGAGGGAGGTCTTCCTCGGTCCCCCGAAGGCCGTGGCAGCCACGGTCCCCAGGGCGTCGGTGATCGTTACTCCCCTGAAGCCGATCCGGCCGCGCAGTTCACCCCGGACGATCCTGGCGTTGAAGGCGGCCGGCCGTCCTCCGAAAGCCGGGTAGATCGCGGTCCCGACCATCACGGCGTCCCCACCGGCCTCGGTGAAGGGACGGTAAGGAGCTTCGTCCACCCGACGGAGCGCGGCCCGGGTCGAATCGACCCGCTGGACCGCGAAATCGGTGTTGACCCGGATCTTGCCGAGCCCGGGGAAATGCTTCCCGGTCGACGCGACACCGGCCGACTCGATTCCGGTAGCGAACGGGATCGCTGTCCGCTCGACCCGGGCGACCGTCGTGCCGAAGGCGCGGTCGGTCGCGAAGATGTCACCCCCTGGCCGGGCGACATCCAGCACCGGGGCGAGGTCCATGTTGATGCCGACGTTCCGGAGGTTCCGACCGGCCAGGAAGCCCTGCCGCCTCGAGTACGCGGGTCCCCTCCTCCCCATCTCGGCGGCCGATGCGTTCGGTGCCCCCGGGAGTCGCTTGACGAGGCCCCCTTCCTGGTCGACCATCACCAAAAGCGGGAAACGACGAAGCGGACGGGGACGGGGGATCCCCTGGATCAGGCGGGTCAGCCTCCTTGCGGCCCTACGGCTCGAAAGGTTGTCGGCGAAGAGGATCACCCCGCCGACCCGGCCCTGCCGAATCGCCTTTCGGAGTCTCCCGGGCAGGTTGGTGCCCTCGAACCCGGCGACCATGCGCTGGCCGGCCAGCTGGGCCGGGGTCAGCCCCTTCGAAGGGGAGACGGGCGCCCGGCTGCCACCCGGCCCCCCGCTCCCGAGTATCGCCAGGGCGACTCCCGCCAGGACGAGGACCGATGCCGCTCCGGTAACCAGACGGCGAGGTAGACCCCTCATCCCGTCTCGATCACGTCGAGGCCATCATCGGAGAGCTCCACGCTCACTCCGGTCGAGGAAACGAGGTCGGCGACCTCCTCGGGCCCCTCGGGCATCCTGCCGGCGGTCAGGACGATCCGGGCGACTTCGCCGCGAGTCGCCTTGGCCATGTGGGAGACCGTCTTTCGTTCACCACCGGACTCGGTGAAGGCCCTGACCGGGACCAGCCGGGCGTTGCTCGGCTTCCAGGCCGAGGAATAGGCGGCCGAGCGCATGTCGAGCACCGTCTCTCCCGGCTCGTCGTATCCGGCCTCCTGGAAGGCCTCGGTCAGGGGTTCCCGCCAGAACTTCGGCAACGGACCGGCCGCGGGCAGGCGGGCCTTGGCCGGGAATCGGTAATTGGGAATCCGATCGTCGGGTCGGACCACTCCCCAGAGCCCGCTCGCGATCAACACGTTCTCCGATGCTCGCTTCCTCGCCCGAGCGGGCAGCCCGGAGAAGTCGAGACGGTCATAGAGGACGCCGGTGTAGACCTCGGATGCCGGGGCGGCCGGGGCCTTCCGAAGGAAGGCATCACGATCGACGTCGGCGGCCTGGCCCGGGGAGATCCCCAAGATCGAAATCGCCTCGTCTCGGTCGAGCTCCGGCAGTTCGGCGAGCTCATCGAGTAGGCGGGCGCGTGACTCGGTCAGCAAGTCCGCAAAGACCAGGCGGTCCAGCTCGGCCGGCTCGGCGTCACCCGGCGGCTCGGCCTTTCCTTCGGAAGGGGGCAGCAGGATCAGCATGTCCTGAGGATAGGAAACCGGGCGTCCCGCCCAGAGCATGCATCCCGGCTGGTAGTCGCGATCCTCCGGGAGGAATAGCTCAGTCGAACTTTGCCGGGTCCGGTAGCCCGCGGACCAGGCGATAGGGGGAGAAGGCATCCCCGAAGGTGTAGATCGGCATCCCGATCCTGGTGAGGCGGTAGATCCGGGGCTGGTCGGCGATGAAGGTCCGCAGGCAGCCGTGTGAAGCGGGGTAGTTCGGCACCGACTTGTAGCCGTGGATCGCGTAACCGCGAATGAAGAAGGATGAGTAGTACATCCCGATCGCGTTGTACCCGGGCAGCTTCCAGTAGAAGGAGTAGACGCCGAGGATGGTCGGGGTGGCTGGGGCCCCGCTGGCGATAGGGAAGATCGCGTAGGGCTTCCTGCCGCGCGAGAAGACGATCACCTGTCGGGAGAGCGGTGCTTCGACGTGGTCTCCGAGCTCCGGCTTCCTGACCCGATAGCGCCCCTTGAGGCTGAACACGCTCTTCACCACTCGCTTTCCGGCCCTGGCACTCCTGCCCATTCCGTTCAGCTTTCGATAGGCGAGCACGGCCCTCTCCATCTTGCCGTTGAAGCAGTTCGACTTTGCCGGGACGAAGGCCATCCGGTTGAGGGCCTGCCGGAAGCCACCGACCACCTTCCCACACTGCCCCCGAGACAGCGAGGGGTAGCGGACCCCCCACCCCTTCCGGGAGGTCGAGTCCGGCTTGAGCGGGCTGTCCCCTTCCCGGCCGTAGTAGCGAGCCTGGACCGTGTGCCTACCCCCGAGATCGACCAGGTGCCTCATCCGGAAGGTTCCCCAGTCCCCTTCGCCCTTGGAAACCGAAAGTAGCTTCGAAGACGTCTTCCTCCCGTTGCGGAAGAAGAAGACCCTCACCTTCTGATCCGGCCTCCACGGTTCCAGGCTCCCGGCGATGGTCACCTTCCCCATGATCTTCACTTTGTTGTTCTTCAGTCCGTAGGGCTTGACCTTGATGATCGATTGCTCGGCCTGGGAGGCGGTCGCCATCGCAGGGCAGGAAACCAGAAGGCCCACCGCCGCGAAACCGAGCAGAACCGATCGACCACCTGCTGAGAGGACTCGCCTGCCCTTCATGACTCGAACTCTAGCCCCAGGAGGTGCGGACCCCGGGAATCGCCCCTCAGTCCTCGTAGGGCGAGAAGTCGTCCTTCGTCGCACCGCAGACCGGACAGAACCAGGTATCGGGTATCTCCCCGAAGGGTGTCCCTGCCGGGATGCCGCCATCGGGATCGCCCTCGGCCGGGTCATAGATCCAGCCACAGGCGTCGCAGATCCAGCGGTCGGAGGTTGTCGTCGCTTCGTTCATCGGGGGCAGGGTACCTCGCCCGGGAGAAAGCCGACTGCAGGTCGCGTCGTTACTCTGCACCGGTGCCCTCCCTCCCTGAGCCCGGCCCCGCCGAGGCTGTGAACCACGGGGCTCCATCGAAGCCGAGGCCGGCGGCGACGGTGGTCCTGATGCGCGACAGCGAGGATGACGGGTCGCTCGAGGTCCTGCTGCTCAAGCGGACCGAGACCGCGACCTTCATGCCCGGTGTCTGGGTCTTCCCGGGGGGCGCGCTCGATCCGGAAGACGGGGAAGGCGAGAGGGGCCTCGCCAACTGTGCCCGAAGGGAGCTGGCCGAGGAGGCGGGGATCGAGCTCCATCCGGAGGCCGAGCTGGTTCCCCTCGCCCGCTGGATAACGCCCGAGGTGATCCAGACCCGCTTCGATACCTGGTTCTTCCTCGGTCAATCGCCACCTGGTGCCCAGGTGCGGCCGGACGGTGAAGAGATGACCGCAGGCCAGTGGCTCAGGCCGTCGGCGGCCCTGGAGCTTCAGGGACGGGACGAGCTCGAACTTCACTTCCCGACCCTGAGGCAGCTGGAGGCGATCTCGGGTCACCGCGACTCACAGGCCGCCATCGAGGCCGCCCGGTCGGATCCTGCCGCGACCCAGCCGATCCTTCCAAAGGTGGTCGGCGATGAACGTGAGTTCCGGATCCTGGTCCCCGGGGACCAGGGTTATCCCGAGGACTGAGTCCGCGGGTTGACCCCGGGCCGTCTTACCTCGAAGGCAAGCACTACGGGACGAGTAGCGTTCCCGGAAGGGTCGGTCACCCTGAACAGGGCCTCGTACCTGCCGGGCCGAGCCCGAAAGGACCTGGTTCGGGACCCGAAGCGAACGGTGTTGAAACCGATGTGGGTCGTCCACTCGGAAGAACCCGCGAACCTGCGAACGGACCGCCGGCCCCTCTGGATGACCCGGAAGTAATCGGCATCGGCGGTGCCCCGTTCATCGACCGAAAAATCAAGCCCTGTCCCCTTCCCATGGGGGCCGATCACGCGCCGAGCCAGACGTGGGTCCCGAAGGTCGGGAAAGTCTGCATCGAAGAACACTGGCGGCTGTGGGCCGGGGTCGGAATCGGGGTCACCGGGCCGATCCGAAACGGTGACCGTGCCCCTCACGGCTCCGTGAATCTTGCAGGCAAACGTGAACCGACCGGACTCCGGGAAGGAAACCGTGAAGGTATTCCCGGGAATGTGGCTGGGAATCGCTTTTCCGGGGTCGGAATCGATTGCCACTCCGCCCGGCCCGGTGCCTGTTATGGAGTGTGCGGTATCCGGTCCGAGCCAGTCCCACGTGACGCTCTCCCCCAGGTCGATCGATGGCTGCTTCGACCAGGCAAAACCAGAGATCCCGACCCTGGTGCTGGCTGCATCGGCCCGATCCGAAGAAGCGACGAGGAGGAACACCAGGGAGAGCAGGATCAACGAGGCAAGCCCAGCAACCCCTGGGGACCAGGCAGCACGGAGCTCGGGATTTACTCGACCAGGTACCAACCGCTCATCCCGTCGTGGAGGTGGGAGAAGACGTGGCAGTGATAGAGCCACCGCCCCGGGTTGTCTTCGGTGAACCGGACGCCGAAGGAGTCTCCCGGTCCGAAGGTCTTGTTGTCGACGACGTTCCCCCCGGGTTCCGTCCAGCGATGGCCGTGGAGGTGGAACGTGTGGAAGTTGTCGTCCATCCCCATGAGGTGGATCTGGACGTCATCACCGACCCTGGCCGAGAGCGTTGGGGTCACGCCGGTGAACGACCTTCCGTTGACGCAGGAGAAGGCGCGTCGGAGGCCGGTGGCCGGGGGAATGAAACTGTGGAAGGCGAGCACGAATTCACGGTCCGGAACCGGGTCACCCGGCTTCCGCACGATCAGTCCTCCGAACAGGCCACGGTAGAGCGGCAGGGGATCGAGCGGTCCGTGGTCGTGGTAGAACCACGATCCAGCGGTACCTTCCGGGCATTCCCAGAGGTAGGTCACGGTCTTGCCGGTCTGCACGAAGCCACCGGGATCGGTGTATTTCCCCTTGTAGGCGCCGTCCATCTCGTTCGAATAGAAGAGACCGTGGGGGTGCATCGTCACTGGCGAGGGACAGCGGTTACGGAAGTGAACGACCAGCGCCTCGCCCTCCGTTGCCTCGATCAGCGGACCGGGGATCGTTGCCGGACCGAGCGGCGCCCCGAAGCCTGCCGAGTACTGCCGGTAGGTCCAGGCGGTGAACCTGGTCCTTCCCTTCCTGACCCGCTGATTCATCATCTGGTCGACCTTGGTCGGCATGATGTTCCAGTTCGTCGGCTCGGCCTGGATCCAGTACTCCCGACGGTCGCGAGGGAGGGCCGAACGTGGGAGCAGACCGTCACCGGAGCCTGCCGCTACCCGGGGAGGTACTGGTACCCGGCTCCCCAGCCGAGCGAGGTCTGCCGGCTCATCGACACGAACCTCGAGACCGGCAATGGTGCAAACGAGCGCCCCGCCGGCGATCCCAAGGAATCCCCTTCTGTCCAGGTTTCCGTGACCGTCGCTCAACCTTGCCCAACTTCTCCGGGGATTCCGGCCTGGATGGGTCGCTTCAGGCGGCCGGCCGATTCCGCTATCGGCGCCGCTGCGTTCGATCGCAGCGAGCTCAAGGGGCTACTTCCTGACCGCTACCTGCATCTGCATCTCGTAGTGGAGGCTGCAGATGAACGAGTAGGTCCCGGGCTTCTTGAAGGTCCGCTTGAACCTCCCGGTCGGCCCGGTGTAGACCCGCGAGAGGAATTCGCGAAACGAAACCCCTGCCGGCCCGCTTTGGAGGCCCACGTCGTGGCCCTCGCTCGAGGTCGAATCCCTCCAGTTCCATAGGACCGTGTCGTAAGGACGAATCGAGAGCTGGGACGGCGAGTAGTAGTTGTCTTCCACGAGGACGGCCACGGTACGACCCTTCGCGGTAAGGATGCACTCCCTCCGCTTGGCCGAATCCTTGATCTTCTTGCACTTCTTCACCTTCGACGAGGTGCCGGACCTCGCCTCCGACCGTTCCAGACCACTATCGGGCCGAGACTGACCCTGGGCAAGCCCGACAGTCAACGAGAACAGGGCGACCGCCGCGGCGGTCGCGGTAGTAAGCCTGAGGCCGGCAGTTCCCGGTCCGCTCATCTCTCCCTGACCTGACCTGTGCGCCCTGCCCTAGGGGCAGGTCGGCGCGGTGGTCCGCTTCTCCCTGTAGGTCTTGCCGTTCGTGGGGACCTTGACCGCCGCGGTCGACTGGGGAACGGTCCAGGAACAGGCCTGGGTGTCCGGCGGGGAGGCCGCTGCGTAGCCGAGCACGGTGTCCGGGTCGGTCAGGTCACCTTCGTTCACCTGAATTCCGGCGCCGAAGTTGAAGCTGACTGCCTGGGCGAAGAACTTCCTCGGCTGCGGACAGGCCGGGTAGAGCGTGCTGACCGGGGTGGTGCCGAACCCGAGGACGTAGGTCGGAGTGCCATTGTTCGACCAGCAGTTGCCCCCGCCTGTCGCGTCGTTGAGGAAGTCGACCCCGTTCGGGTATTGGCCGTTCCAGCCCAGTTTGTTGCCGGTGAACTGGTTGTTCAGATTCTTGGCGTCGTCATCGGCGTTCGCGTCGACAATCGGCTTGAAGACCGGCGCCGAAAACGAGGCCGCTCCCCACTTTGCGTTACCGAAGATCCGGTTGTTCTTGACCACGACACCGTCGGTCCCGAAGAGGATCACACCGACTCCCATCGGGTAGTTGACCTGCTGTCCGAGCAGCTCACCAAGTCCGTTCGAGACGGTCTTGAAGGCGGAGTCCGGCCGGAAGTAGTTGTAGTTGTTCCAGAAGATGTCGTTGTCGGTGAACTCCGACCACCCGGCCGGCTCGAAGCGCTCGGAATCGAGCGTGTTCGGGACGATGCCGGCCCCGTTGTTGTAGAAGCGGGACTCGGTGATCCGCACGTACTTCGAATTCGTGCCCGAGTATCCGAGCACGTTCTGGAAGCTGTCGAGGTTCCGTAGCGTCGTCCACTTCGGGTCCGACTGGCACGGGGTGGGGATAGTCCCACGGTTGTTCCAATCGGGTGAGTCGCAGGGCGTCTCGCCGATGTAGTAGGCGGAATCCCCATGATTCCAGCCCCTGGAGTTGACCATCGAACCCCCAAGGCAGTTACGCGCGTAAAGGCCGTAGGACCGGTTGTTCGAGGCCCACAGGTTGTCCATCGAGTAGCCATTGCACCGTTCATTCAGCGACCGGTTGGTCGAAGCCCAGACGAAGAAACCGTTGACCCCGTAGTTCCGGGCGTAGAGGTTCTTCAGGATGAGGCCGTCGACGCTCCGTCCCTCGATCCCGTTGCTGGCCGGCACGATCGCCGGGTCACCCGGGACCCAGTAGGGGTCGTTGCCCTTGAGGACCACCTTGGCGCCGTTCCCCTCGAGGGTTACGCCCTTCGCGGTCGGATTGGGCTTGCCGTTCTTCTTGACCCCGATGATGGTCAAGCCGTCGAAGTCGTGGCCTTTCCGCTTTCCGTTGAGCAGAACGCCCTCCTGGTAAGTACCCGGCTCGACCTTGACCTGAGCCTTCTTCTTCGATTTCGCCTGGTACTTGCCGGCGGCGTTGGCCCCCTCCTGGATCGTCCGGTACTGGCATCCCTTCTTGCAGACGACGAATGCCTTCGGCGCGCCTTTGCCCTTCTTGCGGAGCGCATCGCCCTGATCCGACCCGCCGGTCGATGCGAAAGTGGGTGCCGTGATCGCCAGGGCGGTGATCGCGGCGGTCAGGGCGGTTCCAACGAGGGCTGCGGGACGTCCGGGTTTCAAGCTCTGTTCCTCCTCTTGTTTCTCCCTTGCCCAGCGGTCTGCTGGGCCCCTCCAGCGAAGGCCAAAGGTTGGTTTAGTAAACCAGAAGGGTCCCCGGGGTTGCGTCGATCGGGTGCGATCTGACCAGTCCATTCCCCCGCCCGCAGGGTCGCCGACCATCCCGGGGCCAGCTCGACGCAGCCGGCGAGGTCGCTCACGGCGGGACTAGAATCCCCGCTATGGCAGAGAGTGCCGCGAAGCCCAACGGTGAACAGTCATCCGGAACGGCAGGAGGAGATGTCCTCCCCGGCAACAGCGAGGACTTCGACTTCGACTGGGTGATCGTCGGCTCGGGGTTCGGTGGGAGCGTCTCGGCACTCCGGCTCGCCGAGAAGGGGTACCGGGTTGCGGTGATCGAGGTAGGGCGCAGGTTCCGCGACCGGGACTTCGCCGAGTCGGCCTGGAACCTCCGCCGGTATTTCTGGATGCCCCGGCTCGGGCTGCGCGGGGTCTTGCGGATGACCCCGTTCAAGGACCTCTTCGTGGTCTCCGGGAGCGGCGTCGGCGGCGGCAGCCTGGGCTACGCGAACACGCTGTACCGGCCCCGGCCGGCCTTCTACACCGCGCCCCAGTGGGGCGAGATGGCCGATTGGGAGAAGGAGCTGGGTCCCCACTACCTGACTGCCGAGAGGATG
>CAITDZ010000041.1 GCA_903891285.1 uncultured Solirubrobacterales bacterium | reverse complement strand
TTCGAGTTCGGTACCCATCTCCTTGAGGATCTCCCGAAGGTCGGCGACTTCACCGCCCGCTCGGGCAGGCGGCTCGTAGGCGAATACCAGGACCAGCCGGCAGTCGAGCTCGACGGCAAGCCTGGTCGCCTCCTCGAGCGCGGCGTCGCCGCCGTCCCGTCCGTCGTAGCCCACCACGATCGTGCTCACCAGCTGCTCCTTTCGACCAACCCTTCGAAGGGGCAACCTACCCGGTCGACCCTTCCTGTCCCACAGGCCTCGCCCGAGCGGAATGTTCCCCTGCCGCTCATCCCCCGGCCGGAGCCTTTGCCAACTCCTCCGGGGAGACGGTCTCGAGCTTCCGGGCAAAGAAGGGTCTCGGGGCAACGGCCCGCCAGACGAACATCGCGATCACCCCTACGAGCATGAATCCGACCCCCATGACCAGGGCCGGGGTAACCCCAAGCCAGACGTCCCCCGAGGAAGAGGTATCCGGGTTGGCCAGGTCGAGCACCGAGCGGACCAGGACGAAGCCCAGCATGAAGGCGCCAATCAGTGGGGCGAGTCCGATGAAGATCGCCGACTTGAAGTTCCGGGCCCCGGCGAGCACCGTGACCAGAAGGAGGGCAGTCAGACCGACCCCGATCGGGATCAGCAGGTTGAACAGGCTGCCCAGGTCGTAGTAGTCGCCAACGCCACCGACCGTGAGCAGCAGCCCGGCGGCCGCGATCAGTGTGATCGCGGCCGGGATCCAGATGCCGGGCCTCAAGATCTCCTTCCGGTAGAAGGCAAAACAGGAGAGTCCATTGATCGCGTAGTAGAAGGCGATCAGCAGGCTGAGGGCCTGTAGCGAGTCGAACAGCGAAGCCTGGGCGAACAGGTTGAGCGGGACGTACCAGGCGATAGCCAGGATCGCGATCACAACCGTCGAGAAGGCCGGGGTGAAGTAGCGGGGGCTGACCTCACCGAACTTCGGCGGGAAGGCCTTGTGGAAAGCCATCGAGAGGGTCGTCCGGGCACCGGGCAGGATCGTCGTCTGGGTCGAGGCGAGCGCCGAGGTGAGGACGGCGATCAGGACCAACTTGTCGAGTGGGGAGCCGAGTATCGGGGTCGCAAGGTCGTCGAAGATCTGTGACTCGATCCCCTGCTTGTCGGCGGCCGAGAAGGCATCGAGTCCGGCATAGGCAACGAGTGCCGTCCCGATCAGGACGTAGGTGAGGACGAGCAGGACGGTCGAGGCGATCCCGGCCCGGCCGGATGCGTTCGAGTCCTCGTTCTCCTCATTCAGGCTGAGTGAACTCTCCCACCCCCAGTAGATGAACACCCCGATCAGGAGTCCCGCGGTCAGGGCCGAGGTCGAGGTGATGTCCCACGGCAGGAACCAGGACGGCTCGAGGCTCGGGTTGGACATCGATACCTGGATCGAGCCGATCTCGACCGGGTCGGTGGTCACGTCGCCCGAGAGCGCCTTGGCAAGACCGACCCCGGCGAGCAGCAGCAGTCCCCCGATCTGGAAGACCGAGAGGACCGTCTGGAAGTTGGCCGCGATCTCGGTGCCGATGATGCAGAGTGCCGAGGTCCCGATGATGAAGAGTACGGCGAGGATCGTGACCGCGATGACCGAGCCGTGCAGCCCATCCAGTCCGAAGAGGCTGTAGGTGTAAAGCGCGGCGACGTCGGCAAGTGAGCCAATCACCAGGATGCCGGTCATCGTCACCGCCCAGCCGGCGATCCAGCCGGCCCACGGTCCGAGCGCACGGGTGACCCAAGTGAAGGTCGTGCCGCAGTCCGGGTCGGCCCGGTTCATGTAGTAGAAGCTCGCCGCGATCAGGAACATCGGGATGAAGGAGACGATCAGCGAGGCTGGGGCCTGTAATCCGACCGCGACGACGATTCCGGCCAGCACGGCGGCCAGTGAGTAGGCCGGGGCGGTCGAGTTAAGCCCGATGATCAAGGTCGAGAAGAAGCCGAGGTCTTTCTTCAGCCCCTTGTCCTGCTCCTCGACGATTACGGCCGGCTCAGACAACCCGACTTCCTCCCTCCAGTCCCTTGGTGGCCGAGCATATAGCGGTCTGACCGGAAATGGGGAGGCCCCGTGCCGGATAAGAGCATGGTTCACATCTGGCAACAATCCGATCGCGGGAACCTCTAATAATTGGCTGCGTGATTCGCGTCGGAATCAAAGATCGG
>CAITDZ010000040.1 GCA_903891285.1 uncultured Solirubrobacterales bacterium | reverse complement strand
CCGTCCCGAGTCGCCCGATCTCGCGGTTGAAGACGGGGATGTGGAGCACGAGGAAGAGGTAGTCGGGGTACTCGTCGATCTTCGGGCGCTGGTTCCTCGAGAAAACGTCCTCGATATCGAGCGGGTGGAACTCGAAGTGCTCTTCGAGCCAGGCCTGCTCAGCGGGCCCGGGCTGCTCGACGTTGAACCACCGAATCCCGGCAGCCTCGATTTCCTCGACGCGAGGCGTGCTCAGCTCTGGAACGGCCGCCGGTGCCGCGGACTCAGCCGCTCCACGGGGCCTCTTGAGACGAGGGAGGTTCGGCATCGCCGCCTCCAGTCATTTCGGATCGCTTCGTCTCCATGGGGAGACCCTACGGGATGGCCCGAGGCAGCGCATGAACCGGTTGTGAACGTACGAATGCTCCCGTCACCGTTACCCGGAGCGTTTGCTAGATTCCCCGCCACATAACGCGCCACATCGAGAGGGGTGGAGGGAAATGGCCCAGTGAAACCCCGGCAACCATCCAGGCGAAAGCCCGGAGACGGTGCCAAATCCATCGGCAGACAGAGCCGGTAGATGTGGGGGGAAGTCCAACCGGACCTCCGCCCCAGTGGCGGTGGTCAACGGGAAAGGAACGGTTGGACATGAACGCGGAATCACTGAGGTGCAAGGAATGCGCCACCGAGTACGACTTCGGGGCAGTTTTCTACTGCGAGCGATGCTTCGGCCCGCTCGAGGTCGCTTATGACTTTTCCGGGATCGACCCGGGGGAGGCGAAACGGCGGATTCAGGCCGGAAGCCAGGGGATCTGGCGCTATCGCGACTTCCTTCCATGCGGGGATGAGGCGATCGGCCGGATCAGGCTGGAGCCGGGCCTGACTCCCCTGATCCGGGCCGACGGCCTCGCTGAGAGGTTGGGGATCGGGACTGAGCTCTGGGTGAAGAACGATGCGGCGAATCCGACCCACTCGTTCAAGGACCGGGTGGTCGCCGTTGCGATCGCCCGGGCGATCGAGCTGGGCTACGAGACGATTGCCTGCGCATCGACGGGCAACCTTGCCAACGCGGTCGCGGCACAGGCTTCGGCTTGTGGATTGGAGTCGTACGTCTTCGTCCCGGCAGACCTCGAACGCGAGAAGCTTCTCGCCACCGACATCTACGGGGGCAACCTGGTCGGAGTCAGGGGGAACTACGACGCGGTCAACCGACTCTGTACGGAACTCTCCCAGGAGAAGCCGTGGGCATTCGTCAACGTCAACCTCCGGCCTTACTACTCGGAAGGCTCGAAGACCCTGGCCTACGAGACCGTCGAGCAACTCGGATGGGAGCTCCCGGATCGGGTCGTCTGTCCGGTGGCCTCCGGGTCTCTGTTCACCCGGATCGGTCGCGGATTCTCGGAATGGATCGACCTCGGCCTGGTCGAGGGGGAGGTCCCCGTGTTCTCGGGGGCGCAGGCCCTCGGCTGTTCTCCGGTCGCCGCCGCCTTCGAGCGGGGTGAGGAGACCTGTACCCCGCAAAAGCCCAAGACGATCGCCAAGTCCCTCGCGATCGGGAACCCGGCCGATGGGACCTATGCCCTCGAACGGGCTCGGGGCACCGGAGGAAGCATCGAGGCCGTCAACGACGATGAGATCCGGGAGGGAATACGGCTGCTCGCTGAAACGACCGGCATCTTCACCGAGACGGCAGGCGGGGTGACAGTTGCCGTCTTGAGGAAGCTCGCCGAGCGAGGGGAGCTGGCCGATGGGGAGCGGGTGGTCGCCTACATAACGGGCGACGGACTCAAGACGCCCGAGGCAAATAGCGATAGCTTCTCGATCCACGAGATCGACCAGGCGACCGACTCCTTCGAGGAGGCCTTCGCCGGTGTCGGCGCCCTATGAGCCCGGACCGAAAGACCATTGCCCGTAGCGCCCTGCCTCTCCTGGCGGGTCGGGTAGTCGAAGTGGTGAGAGGCGGCTGAAACCGCCGGTTGCAATCCTTTGCGGGGGCAGGGGCACGCGGCTGAAGGGGGCCTCGGCCGAGCTGCCCAAGGCGCTGGTCGAAGTGGGGGGGCGCCCGCTCCTCTGGCACGTCACCTCGACCTATCGTGCCCAGGGGTTCGAGCGGTTCATCTTCCTCACTGGTCATCTCGGTGACCAGGTGGCCTCCTACGTCGACTCGGGCGAGCTGCCGGAGGGAGGGTCCTACCTGGCCCTGGATACGGGGGAAGACACGACGACCGGCGGTCGCGTCCTTTCGGCAAGGAATGAGCTTGGGCAGGAAACCTTCTGCCTCACCTATGTGGATGGTCTCTCCGACATCGACCTGGAGGCTGAGCTCGCATTCCACCGCGCCCACGGCAAGGTTGGGACCGTGACCCTGGTCAGGCCGAGACTCCAGTGGGGTGTTGCACGACTGGACGGCGACCGGGTGACCGGCTTCGTCGAGAAACCGACCTCGAGCGAGTGGGTGAACGGCGGCTTCCTCTGTTTCGAGCCCGAGGTCTTCGACTGGCT
>CAITDZ010000039.1 GCA_903891285.1 uncultured Solirubrobacterales bacterium | reverse complement strand
GTGAGGAGCTGTCCGTCGAACTGTTGGACCATCGAGTTGATCACCGGTCCGCTGAAATAGCTGAAGCCCGGGTTGAAGCTTTCGAGGCCTCCCGTGGTGTCCACCAATGCAAGTGCTCCCCGGGCCTGGGGCGGAGAACCGACTTGGCTGAAGAATCCGCCCAGGAAGACTTTCCCATCCCCTCGAGCGAGCACCGAGTAGACCACGGCCGGCTGCGCCACATTCGCGTTGAAGGAGGTTACGAGGGTCCCGTCCTGGTTCAACAGGACCACGTCTTTCGCGGGCGTTTGGGTGTTGTCGAAGTTGCCCCCGAGGACGATCCTTCCGTCGGGCAGGAGGGTGATCCCGTGGACAATGGGGGTGTTGTCCAGGCCCGGATCGGTGAATGAGGTGTCGGGAGTTCCGTTTGCGTTGAGTCGGGCAACTGCGTCCCGTGTGGTGCCGCCTACCGAGGTGAACAGGCCGCCGATCAGGATCTTTCCGTCGGGTTGGACTCTCATCGCCCTGATGTCGGAGTTGGGATTGGGCGAGGTGAAGGTGGAGTCGAGGGAGCCATCGGAATTGAGCCGGGCCAGCCGGATTTGGGTCGTTCCGTTGACCGAGGAGAATGCGCCGCCAATCAGGATCTTTCCATCGGGCAGAAGGGCGAGGGCTTTCACCTGGCCGTCGACGGTCGGGTTGAATGCCGTATCGAGGGTTCCGTTGGGGTTCAGCCGCACCAGATAATCCCGCGCCTGGCCGGCGATCGAGTTGAAGATGCCGCTAACCAGGATCTTTCCATCCGGCTGGACCAGGACCTCTTCGATCGTGTTGTTGGGGCTCGGGTCGAAGCCCGTGTCGAGTTCCCCGGGCACCTGACCGAGGGCAGAGGGTGTCGCCACGGCCATCGTTGCCGTCGAAAGGAGCAAGGCGCTGATCCGGATCAACCGCGAAAGCATGTAGTAATCGTAACCGGAAGGGGAGGGGAAGTTTCGGTTTTTCGGGAGGGCTGCCCGGTACGTCGGAGAGCCGGCCTTTCGACGGGGGGCTACGGGAACCCCGATAATGCGGTTCCATTAGGTCATGACCACGATCGAGGACACCCGGTTCTGGCATCCCTTCGCACCGATGGGTCAGGTCCGCGAGGCCGAGATGGTGCTGGTTCGGGGGGAGGACGTCTGGGTCTTCGACGAGGACGACAACCGATACCTCGATGCGACTGCGTCGCTCTGGTACGCGAACGTCGGCCACGGTCGCAAATCGATCGCCGATGCCGTCGGAAAGCAGATGGCCGAGCTCGAGGCCTACTCGACCTTCGGTGACTTCACCAACCGCCCGGCCGAGGAGATCTCGGCCAAGCTGGCCGAACTCGCCCCCGTACCCGATGCCAAGGTCTTCCTCACTTCGGGCGGAGGTGATTCGATCGACACCGCGGCGAAGCTCGCCCGCCGCTACTGGCACGAGGTCGGCCAGACTTCCCGCCACCACCTGATCTCCCGCCAGCACGGCTACCACGGGACCCACGGTTTCGGCACCGGCCTGGCCGGTATCCCGCCCAACCGGGAGGGCTATGGCGAGGTGGCGGCCGACGCTTCGGTGGTTGCCTGGGACGACCCGGCCGCCCTGAGGGAGGAGATCGAGCGGATCGGGCCCGACAGGGTCGCTGCATTCTTCATCGAACCGGTGATCGGGGCCGGTGGGGTCTATCCGCCGCCCGAGGGGTATGTAGAGGAGGTGGCCGCGATCTGCTCGGAGTACGGGGTGCTGTTCGTGGTCGATGCGGTGATCAACGCCTTCGGCAGGCTCGGCACCTGGTTCGGGATCGAGCGGTGGCCGGAGGTCGTCCCCGACATGATCACCTTTGCCAAGGGGGTCACCTCGGGTTACCTGCCGCTCGGCGGGGTCGTCATCTCGGGCGAGATCGCAGCCCCTTTCTGGGAGCCCGGGGCGCCGCCCTTCCGACACGGAGCGACCTATGGCGGCCACCCAACCTGCTGCGCGGCCGGGATCGAGAACCTGCGGATCCTCGAGGAGGAAGGGCTCCTGCCAAGGGGCGAGGAGCTGGAGGGGCCGCTCTACGAGCAGATGCTCCGGGCGGCCGATTCACCCAACGTTGCCGAGGTGAGGGGCGGCCTGGGATTCCTGGCAGCGGTCGAGATAGCCGGGGAGATTCTCGAGGCCGATCCAGGGGCGCCGATCAAGCTCGGGATGGCTGCGCGGGAGGAAGGGGTGTTGATGCGCCCACTCGGGCGGGGTGTGGCCGTGTCGCCACCGCTGACCGCGACCGAGGAACACCTGCAGATGATCGGCGATGCGATCGAGAAGTCGGTCGCGACCCTCGGCTGACTCTCGGTTCGGCTCCGGCGAAGGGGCATCGTCCATTCCGGCTTTGTAGTGTCGGGGCGCCTTGACCCGGTCGTTCGGGTCGTTCACGAAGAACCCACACTCGAACCCTGGAGGTAGCAGCAAGTTGACAGGGAAAGTCCGCTTCGCAAAGACGTTCATCGCCCTTCTCGCCGCGTCTGGCCTGGGCCTCGCGGTTTGTTCCGGCCCCGCATCGGCTGCAGCTCCCGGCATCTACTCGAGCTGGACGATCAGCCCATCGGATGCTGCCGCCCAGAACCACACCGGGACGATCGGGTTCCCCAACGCACTCCTTCCTGGCGCCGATTACACCTCGAACAAGAGCGCCAACGACGGCGAGTCGGTCAGGGTTGCGACCGGAACCGCTACCTACGGTGATTGGCTGACCACACAGACTCCCTTCGGGGCCCTGTTCGGGCCGAGTGGACCCTCGACCACGACCCAGTTCCTCAGGCTCCGGATCGGGACCACCACGGTCTCGACCACCACTTACACCTTCAGGGAGCCATTCCCGGCCGACCGTCTCGGAATCGCCTTCGGCGATATCGATGTGGACTTCATCACCCTCACCGCGACCGACGAGAATGGCGACCAGGTGCCAGGCTCGAAGCTGGTTGGTAGCACTTTCAACTACTGCGACGTCACCGTCGACAAGCCGACCGACTGCAACGCCGGTCCGTACCGGATCCCGGTCTGGACCCCGTCTTCCAACGGCGGCCAGATAACCCCGACCCCACCGAGCCCGGGGATCGTCGAGAGCTCCGGCGCGAGCGCGATGTTCGTACCTTCGGTGTCGCTGAAGACCCTGACCGTGGTCTTCCAGGCCTACCCGACCGCGGGGGATCCCTCCTACCGCACCTGGTTCGCGGCCTTCCCGAGGACCAAGATCACAACCGATGTGAAGCCCGACAAGGAGAAGATCCCCGAGGGTGGCGAAGTCGACATCAACGTGTCCACCGGAAACGAGGGCGATTTCGATGCAGGCGACGTCGAGACCTGCCTCAAGATCCCGAAGCGATTCGTCGTGGTCAAGAAGGACGGCACCTCCTTGGACGGCAGGAACGCCTGCTGGACGGCAACGGAGCTGAAGCCCGGCCAGGACACCGACAAGGAGATCACGGTCCGCCCGACCGGGGATACCTCCGGCGACTTCACCTTCCAGTCGACCGCGACCTCACCCGATGCCGGTCAGGCGGGAGCCAAGGCGAACCTGACCGTCAAGAAGAAGAAAAAGAAGAAGAACAAGCCGAACCCGAGGCCGAACCCGAAGCCCCAGCCGCCGACCGGCTGATCAAAGCATCTCGTCCTTGATCGACCGGACCTCGGCGCGGACGTCGTCGAGGGCCTGATCGAGGTCGATCGTCGAGAAGGTCTCGACCGAGGCCTCGAGTGAGTCGAGCCTGGTCTCGATAGCGGTCAGGCGGTCGCGAATCTCTCTCAGGGTGTTACCGAGATCTTCTGGATCGAGCTGCGGTCCCCAGGCCACGGTCAGAACATCTCCTTTCGGATTCGTCTCACCTCTTGGGTCAGCAGGTCGAGCTTCCCCGAGAGCGAGGAATCGGGACTCGCTCCAGAGGTCTGCTGTCCCGACCTGATGGCTTGTTCGAGTACAGCGATGCGGTCCGAGAGGTCCCGGACGTCACCAGCCAGATCATCGATCGCATCCTTCAGTTCGTCTTCCATCCCACCCTCCGGAAGTGTTGCCCTGGTTTGGCCCATAGTCGTTTCTTTTACCCCCAACCTGACAGCCAGGATCTTCTACGCTAAGTCTCGAATGAGGGAACGGGAGATCCGGCAGGACCGATCGGTAGAGGAGCTGCTCGACCTGGCGATCGAGGTGATCGCCGATGAGGGGCTTGCAGCCTGTACGTTCCGGAAGCTTGCCTCCCGGGCCGGAACTTCGACCTCCACCTTCACCTATCGATTCGGAACCCGGACCAATCTGATCGGTCAGGTGCTGACCAGGGCTTACTCCCTGGGCTGGGAGGAGATGCGACTGGGCGAGCTGGAGCATCCCGACCCGATCAGACGGCTTTACGAAATTGGCCTCTCGGACCTGCAGCTGAAGGAGGAGATCGATCCGTACAAGCGGGCCTACGTCGAGATATTGATCGCGGTACCGAGAGAGCCGGACTTGATGGAAGCCCTGATGAGCCTGGACGAGTCATTCCTTTCCTCGTATCAGGTGCTGATCGAGCGGGCCCAGTCCCTGGGGATGCTCGACAACGAACTCGACCCCTACGGCGTAACGCTCGCGATCTGGTCGGTGATCGACGGACTCAACCTGAACCGCTATGCCTACCGGGAAGGACTGGGGCCGGATGAGCTCGAGTTCTACTTTCGGCGGCTATTCGAGGGGATCATCGGCCGCTCCGTTGGGAGGTAATGCCGGCTAGAAGCGGATCGTCTTCGAGGACTTGCCGACCTTGACCCTGATCGAACCCGAGCCGCTCACCCCTACGGTCTTCTTTGCGGTCTTGCCCTCGAGCACCTTCGGGAAGGTGACCGTCTTCGGCACCCGCGCCGAGCCGGAGGTAGCCGTCAGCTTTGCCTTCACCTTGGAGGCATCCTTGTTGCCCGAGTTCTTCAGGGTGATGGTCAGCTTGGAGTTTGCCCCCCTACCGGAGACCTTCAGGCCCTTCACCTTCACGTTCGCCTTGCAAAGGCTGGGGGTTACCCCGCAGGTGTTTGGGTTCCGAACCAGCTTGCTGCTGAGCAGCCTGTAGGAGGCCGAGCCGACTCCGGTTGCCGCGACGTAGTCCCGCAAGGCCTTCTCCATTACGACCGAGGCCGTGCCGTCGGGGGCCACCTCGACCGAGCCGAAATCGAACTGGAGGAAGCTGTCGGTTGCCGGCGAGTAGGTGGTCGAGAGCGACTCGAGGACGGTGGGTGATCCGGTTCGAGCGCCTTGCGCGTTCAATGTCAGGGCGAAGACGGTGTCGGTCTGGGAGGCCGAGGTGTTGCTCTGGCGGTCGAGTTCGAGTTGGTTGATCACGACCGTACCGGTGCCCTTTCCGAGCCCCGCTGCGGCCGCGACATCGAGGAAAGTCTGCCTCGGGTAACCCGGGGTCGAGTTGCTCCAGGTCTTCGAGTAGAGCTGCTTCGGCTTTCCGAGGGAGCCGTCGGCCTCGATCATCCGGCTGAAGATCGCACGGGTCAGGTTCCCGCCACCGATCTTCTTGGCCTCGATCAGGGCAATCGAGCGATCACCCGGGAGGGAGATCAGCGGCCCCATGCTTTCCACCCAGTCTTCGCCGACCTCCTCCGCCTCGAGGATGGGACCGGTGAGCACCCCCTTCTTCGAGACGCGGAACACCGCTCCATTCAGGTTGAAGGTGAGGGTGCCCTCCGAGGAGACGCTGGCCAGGACGAGGTCGAAGGGGAAAGGAACGAAGAACTGGATGTACTCGGGCGAGTAGGGGTCCAGGAGTTTGGCCGGGGTTACCTGTCCGCCGGCAGGGAC
>CAITDZ010000038.1 GCA_903891285.1 uncultured Solirubrobacterales bacterium | reverse complement strand
TCATCACTCATCCCTCGGGCGCGGGTCCTGGCAGCCGGGGGCGCACTCACCCTCGTCGTCCCCTCCTCGGTGAGCACATCCCCCGTCTACCTCCCGCGCCCAGGAAGCCGGTGCCCTGAGGAGGGAAGACCGAACCAACAGGGAGTTCATGGCAGGGGGGTCGGGTAGGTGCGAGTGGGAACTGGTGGGGTAGGCGGGAGCACCTGCCCGAGCCCCCGCCTGACTCAGTGCGATCGGTCGACCACCGGGGTAGACGGGTCCGAAGGGAAGGGCCGGGGGAATCCGCGCAGGAAGGGTTGGTTGACGGATCCGAAGGAGGGAGGTAAGGAGGGCCCGGAGGGGAGTGGGCTACTGGATGATCGGGAGCTCGCGGGCGTTCTCG
This sequence comes from uncultured Solirubrobacterales bacterium, assembly GCA_903891285.1. Taxonomy (GTDB): domain Bacteria; phylum Actinomycetota; class Thermoleophilia; order Solirubrobacterales; family 70-9; genus 67-14. The sequence goes on along the minus strand of CAITDZ010000038.1, from coordinate 2,710 downwards.
CCGAGGGCCGGCGGTTCCGGCGCAGGCGGCAGGTCGCTCTGGAGCATCGGCAGTTCCTGCGGGGTCGAGGCGAGGATCTTCCTGGCGATTCCGATGATCGCTTCCGATGCCGGTGAGTCGGGTTGCTCCTCGACCAGCGGCGTCCCGTCGTCGGCGTGGATCCGCAGGTCCTCCGAGAGCGGCACCTGGCCGAGCAGCGGAACACCCAGTTCTTCGGCCAGCAGTTCGCCTCCGCCCTCGCCGAAGATCGAGTAGTTCTCGCCCGAGGGCGTGGTGAAGCCGGACATGTTCTCGATCACGCCCATCACCTCGAGGTCGACCTTGTCGGCCATGTCGGCAGAGCGCCGGGCGACCGTCTGGGCCGCCGGCTGGGGCGTGGTCACGATCGTCACCCTGGCCTGGGGGAGCAGCTGGGCCAGGGTCATCGCGATGTCGCCGGTGCCCGGCGGCAGGTCGAGCAGCAGGTAGTCGAGCTCGCCCCAGGCGACGTCTTCGAGGAACTGCTGGAGCGCCTTGTGGAGCATTGGGCCACGCCAGACGACGGCCGAGTTGTCCTCGACGAAGTAACCGATCGACATCGTCTTCACCCCACCGTCTGACTCAGGCGGGAGGATCTTCCGCTCGCCGTTGACCAGCGGCTTCTCGTCGACCCCGAGCATGCGCGGGATCGAGTAGCCGTAGACGTCGCAGTCGAGGGCGCCGGCCGACTTGCCCAGTCCGGTCAGTGCCGCGGCCAGGTTGGCGGTCATCGTCGACTTGCCGACCCCGCCCTTCCCCGAAGCGACGCAGATCACGTTGCCGACCTGGGCGAGCGCCCCCTGGGGGAGCGACCCCATCCCGAGCTTCTGCTGCAGGTTCCCCTTCTCTTCGTCGGTCAGGACGTCGAAGCCGACCGCGACACCGGTAACCCCGTCCAGTGCGCCGACCGCCTCGGCCACCGCCTGCTCGAAGTGCGAGCGGATCGGGCAGCCCGGGGTGGTCAGGGAGACGACCACATCCACCTGGCCCTCAGGCTTGACCTCGACCGAGCGGACCATGCCGAGCTCGACGATGTTCCGGCGGAGCTCCGGGTCGATGACCGTGCTCAACGCCTCGCGGATCTGTGCCTCCTCTGGCAGTGCCATAGGGCAAGTCTGCCAGATGGCTGCCCCTGGTAGGGGGAGAGAAAGGGCAGCCCACGCCTCTAGCGACGAGGGCCCGGGCGAGAACCCCGGCCCGACCGTTGAACGCGATCGAAGGAGGCCGGTTTGGAGCAGGGGGAGAAGGGGATCGCAGGGCTCGCGACCAGGGCGGTGCTCGCCGGTTCGAGGCGCCCCGGCACGGTCGCTGCGGCGATCGCGGTGGTCGGCCTCCTCTGGGGGCTCGGTCCCGGGGCCGGACTGACCGACGCCGCCCGCTACACCGTCGCCCAGTGTGGCTGGCGGGTCGGGAACGACGGCGAGTGGTACCAGTCGGCCGCGGATAAGTTCCACTCCTCTGCCTGGTGTGCGGTGCCCGAGGGCTCCGACCCCTGGGACGGCATCCACACCACCAGCGGCACTCGCCCCTCGACCACCTCGACAAGCGGCACTCGGTTCGCCCGGTGGCGCTGGCAGGCACCGGCCGGGACCGGGATCGTCACCGTCTCGGGCGACCGGTGGCACGTACTTCGGGACGGCTTCCGCCATCGCCTGGGCCATGCCGGCAACGGCTCCTTCACCCCGTTCGCCGACTTCACCGAGACCGACTCGACCCGCCGCTACTTCTCCCAGGCCTTCTCGCCCCACGCCGCCGCCTTCGAGAGCCGGCTGCTCTGCGCCAAGCCCGAGACCTCTTCCTGCCAGCTCGACGGCACCGCCCTGGCCGGGGTCAGGGCGCTCACCCTTACCCTCGACGACCCTTCCCGTCCGACCCCCGCCGTCACGGGCCTACCCGGTGAGGGGAGCTGGGTTCGCGGCACGATCGGCTTCGGCTTCCAGGTGAGCGACGTCGGATCGGGCGTGAAGCAGTCATCCAGCTCGGTCGATGGCTCGGCCTTCGCCACCACCACCCATACCTGCTCGGAGGCCCTGATCGCCGGCCAGTGGCGAGCAACCCGGATGCAGCCCTGCTCGACCCAGGCCACCGGCTCCCAGGCCCTCGACACCACCCGGTTGGGCGACGGGCCTCACCTCTTCGACCACTGCGCTTCGGACTTCGCCGCCAACTTTGCCTGCACCGGCCAGCGCACGCTCCTGACCGACAACACGGCCCCCTCGGCCCCGAGGAAGCTCACGGTCGAGGGCGGTGATGGGTGGCGCCGGGCCAACGACTTCGACTTCGCCTGGGAGGTCCCCGACCAGGGCCGGGCCGCCCCGATCACCCGGGCCCACTTCCGGGTGGACGGCCCGACCGGTCAGGTCTCGGCCTCACAAGCGGCCGCGAGGATCGACGAACTCGATTCGCTGAAGGCTCCGGCCGCAGGCGAGTACTCGCTCTCGGTCTGGATCGAGGACGCGGCCGGGAACCTCAACCCCGCGGCCGATGCCTCCCAGACCTTCCGGCTCGATGACGTAGCGCCGACCGCTCGCCTTGTCGCGCCCGAAGCGAGCGACCCCGACCTGCTTACCGTTCCCGTGGCCGACCTCCACTCCGGGGTCGCCGGGGGAGCGATCGAGATACGCCACCAGTCCTCCGGGGAGTGGGAGAAGCTGGTCACCGAGTTAGACCGGACGGCCGGTCGGCTGAGCGC
>CAITDZ010000037.1 GCA_903891285.1 uncultured Solirubrobacterales bacterium | reverse complement strand
GTCATGCCCGCCGCACCCGCACTTCCGTCGGGGTAGAAGTCGAACGTGTATTGGATGTACAGGTCGAAGCTCTGCGGTACGAGATTGTGGAGCATGTGATTCAGGCTCCACGCATCCGAATCCTCGTATCGGTAGCCGAAACCCGGGGGGAACTCGATGATCGTCTTCTCCTCGCCGGCGGCGAACATCCTCTCGGGGAAGGCCGTGCCGAAACGGCTCGGAGCGGTTGCGTCGGGCCTGCTCCTGTTGAGCCAGACCCCGTGATGGAACATGACCAGGTCGGAGCGGAGCGAACTTCCATCGGCGGTCACGAGGTCGGGCTTGATCCGCGTGATCCAGCCGTCGCGGTCAGGGCGATGGACGCCTGAGTTCAGGGTTGGCCACTCGATCCGGTTCTGGCCCGGGGTGACGTCGATCGGGCCGCAACGGTAGGTGAGCCGTTCCCCACCACCGGGAAGGGCTTTCTCGGTGGTCGGTGCGAAGACCTGGCCCGTTGTTTCGACGCAGGTCCCATTCCTTACCGGCAGGGTCACGGCTCCAGCAGACTGCGCCCCGACTCCAAGGACCGACAGGCCCACCAGGGCCAGAGCGAAGGCCTTCGCAACCCCGCTGATCGAACGGGCGGCGGTCACCGACCGGCCCTCAGGTTCTTCGAGGCCGAACCGACCGACCCGAACTCCGCGACTGCTCTGACCTTGATCTGCACCGAACTCCCTCTTGCGATCGTCTTCCTGCCCTTGGGGGAGAGTTTAGCCGAGAGCCTTCTGACCTCCCCGGCACGGAGCGAGGAGACCTTGGCGCTTGCAGCCGAAGATCCGTTGGCCGTGACGGTGACCGTGACCGGCCCAGTCGAGGTACCTGACTGCAGTGCAAGGTCGATCCGACCCTTCCTTCGAACGACGGAAAGGGAGTTGGACCTGATCGTCGGCCGTACCTTCGGCCTCGGGACAGCAGCCCCGCTCGAGACGGCGAGAACACCATTCATCCCCCGGTGGAGCGTGCACCTGAACCGGTAGGAACCGGGCGTCAGGAACTCGGTCCCCTCGACCGGGACGGTCGCCCCCGGGCCGGCCAGCGACGAGTAGAAGAGGGGTCCGCCGTCGGCCCCCTTCGTGTCGGCATAGACGTTGTGGGGAACCGTGTTCGGCGATCCCGGGTTCGAGAGCTCGGCCTTCACGCCCGCCGCCTGGGGAAAGGGGCTGCCGACGAATGAACAGCACTCTTCGGCAGCAGAGATCGTGGCCGCGTTGGCTGTAGTGGCCGGAATGACAGCCAGGGCAGCGGCAACGGCCGAGATCCACAAGGCCGCTCGACCCGTTCTCCCCGACGTCATCTCCGATTTCCCTTTCCCCGGCGTTTCGGTTCCCTACGAAACCGCGGAGCCGGATCCTACCGGGCCGGCCTGACCGGCCTCCAGGCCGACCAGTTGCCTGCACGGTCCGAGACCCGATACCAGCGGGGCCGGGCCGCGGCCCTGACGTTCAGGACTTCACCCGAAACCGGGCGGGTCTGACCGTTCGGCTGGCCCTGGGAAGGCTTCCTCGCCCTGATCGAGAACTCGACCCGGCCGAGTCCGGAAACCCGGTCGCTGGCTGCGAGCCGGATCCTGAAGATCCGTCCCGAGCTGCCGAGCAGGTCTGCCGCCCCGGTCTCGGGAGCGCTCTGGTCGAGGACGATGTCGTCCGTAGCCGTCCCGAGCGCAACTCCGCCGGGTCCGAGGAACTTCAGGTAGACGATCTTCGGCAGGCGCTCGGCACCCGAGGTGGCGAGGGTCCAGGGGATCTCGGAGGAGACCGGGTACTCGTCACCGTCGAAGGAGCCGTCGTTGGCGATCAATACCGACCTTGCCCCGGTCGGCCAGACGATGTCGAGGGTCACTTCGGGATCGGAGGTGTAGACCGCTCCGCCGTTGACGCTCAGTCCGCTCTGGCTGCCGGTCGGAGCCGGTGAACCGGTGACGGTGAAGGTGCCGGAGGCCTCCGGTGAGCGGTTACCGACACTGTCGACCTTTGCCAGCCGGTACTGGTGCTCCCCGTCGGTCAGGTTGAGCGGGATCGGGAAGGGCGACTCACACTCCCTCAATGGTCCGTCGATGTTCGGACCGATCCTGCAGAGGTAGCTCTCGCCGGCCTGGGCGCCGGTGAAGGTCAGGTATCCGGCCGCATTCGGACCGCTCAGGACCGGCGGTTGCGGTGCCGGGGTCGGGGTGAATACACCACCGAGGACGGTGCTCCCCGAGGTGCCGTTGTAGCCGTCGATCGCGATCGAGTAGGCGGTGCCTGCGGAGACCGGGAAGGTGACCCGGCTCCAATTCCCACCCGAACCGTTGTCGTCGTTGGCCGCTCGCTGGGTCAGCGAGTTGACCGCCGAACCCGTGTAGACGGCGAGCAGGGTGTCGAAGCTGCTCCCCAACGTGTTCAGGGTCAGGGTCCCCCCGGCCGGAGCGGTCCAGCGGTACCAGACCGAACGGGCCGATCCCGGGCCGTGGGAGGGCTCGCCGGTCTCGCGGGTCGCGCCGACCGTCGTCCCGTTGGTGCCGGAGAGGACGTTCAGAGTGGTCGCGTTGGTGAAGTTGTCGTTGGTCGGAGGGGTCGGCGCGGGAGGCGTCGGAGGCGTCGGAGGCGGGGTCGGCGTCGAACCCTCCGTGAAGGACCCGGCCAGGACGGTGCTTCCGGTCGAGCCTCCGTATCCGTCGATCGCGATCGAGTAGGCCGTGCCGGCGGTCACTGCGAAGGAGATCCGGCTCCAGAGACCACCCGATCCGTTGTCGTCGTTGGCCGCCCGCTGGGTCGTCGAGTTGACCGCCGAGCCGGTGTATGCGGCGAGCAGGGTGTCGTAGGCGCTGCCCTGGGTGTTGAGGGTCAACGTTCCGCTGGCCGGTGCCGTCCAGCGGTACCAGATC
>CAITDZ010000036.1 GCA_903891285.1 uncultured Solirubrobacterales bacterium | reverse complement strand
GCGGCCGAGCGGCCCGGAGCCGCGGTCGTCCTCGGCGGGGGCAGCCCGGGTGAAGGAAGGGCCGGATTGGTGGTGCTCGTACCGGGTGGCACATTCGAGGGCGTCTCTGCGTCAGAGGTGATCTCCGAGCTCGCCCCCCTGATCGGTGGCGGTGGCGGGGGGAGCGACGAACTCGCCCAGGCCGGTGGGTCCAAGCCGGAGGGCGTCTCCGAGGCACTGGTCACCGCTCGGGCCCGGCTGGAGTCCTCGTAGTGCGGATCCTCGCCCTCGACTACGGCGCGGCCCGGATCGGGTGTGCCGTCTCGGACCGGAGCGGAACCCTTGCCACGCCGATTCCCTCGGTTGCCTCGGGAGATCCGGAGGCATTGGCTGCGCTCGCCGACGATCGCGGGGCCGAGCGGATCGTGATCGGTCTTCCGATCTCGCTCGATGGGGCCGAAGGGGGACAGGCCTCCGAGACACGCCGGTTCGGTGATCGGCTGGCCGAGCTGACCGATGTCCCGATCGAGTACTACGACGAGCGGTTCACGACCCGGATGGCGACCAGGACCCGCCGGGAGAGTGGAGCCTCTTCGGACGAGGACTCGATCGCCGCGGCCCACCTGCTCGAGGCCTACCTCCAGGCCGTGGAGGCGGGCGGTGGCACGGCATGAGCCGGGATCTCTGGTTCGACGACCTCGAAGGGCCATCCGAGGACGATCCCGAGGCCGAGCTCCGACGGTCCCGGATCGCCGAGCGGGCAAAACAGCGGAGGGAAGGGGGGCGAAAGGGTGGCCCGGGAAGTAGGCGGACCCTCAAGCTGTTTGCGATCGGCGCGGGCTGCGTAGTAGTGCTCGGCTTCCTGCTCGCCCTGTTCCAGCCCTTCGCCGGTGACGGCAAGGGAAAGCCGTTCCGCCTGGACGTACCTTCGGGACTGGGGGTCAGCGAGATCGGATCACTGCTCTCCGAGAAGGGCATCATCGACAACTCACTGCTCTTCGAGGCCCGGGTGACCCTCTCGGGCAAGAGGTCGGAGCTCTACTTCGGGGAGCACACCTTTCGCGAGGACATGAGCTACTCGGCGGTAATCGACGAACTCGGCAAGGCGCCGGGGGAGAAGGTTAGGACCGTCGTCGTACCCGAGGGTCTAAGTCGCGGCGAGACCGCCGGGGTGACCGAGGCCGAGGGAGTAGGTGGCAATTACCTCGATGCCTCGATCAGGGTTGCCGGATTCGACCCCAATCGGTACGGAGCCCAGGGTCGGGCCAGCAACCTCGAGGGCTTCCTCTTTCCGGCCACCTACGACCTGCCACTCGCTGTCCGTGCGCAAGGTCTGGTCAGACGGCAGGTCGATGCGTTCCGCGACAACATCGGCGACGTCGACTTCTCCTATGCGAAGTCGAAGAACCTCACGATCTACGACGTCCTGATCATCGCCTCGATGATCGAGCGCGAGGTCACCGTGGCCCGCGAGAGACCGATAGTCGCCGCGGTGATCTACAACCGCCTCAAGCGCGGGGAGCCCCTCTACATCGATGCCACGATCCGGTTTGCGACCGAGAACTGGGAAACGCCCCTGACCGAGTCCGATCTGGCGATCGACTCGCCCTACAACACCCGTCTGAACGGAGGCCTCCCTCCAGGGCCCATAGGCAGCCCGGGTCTCGCCTCGATCGAGGCCGCGGCCAACCCTGCCAAGACCGATGTCTGGCTCTACGTGGTCAAGCCCGGTACCTGTGGCGAGCACGACTTCTCGACCAGTCTTGCCGAGCACAACCGCAAGGTCGCCCGTTACCAGGCGGCCCAGGCCGAGGCCGGAGGATCCCCGATCGACTGTGGCTGAGGGGGAGCCGGGAGTAGAGGGGCCGAAGATGCTCGCAGTGGTCGGGCATCCGATCGCCCACTCACGCTCGCCGGCGATGCAAAGTGCGGCCCTCGCCGACCTGGGACTCGCCGGGGAGTGGCAATACACGGCGATCGACATCGAACCGGAGGAGTTCGAATTGGGAATCAAGGAACTGGTCGACTCGGGATTCGTCGGGGTCAACGTAACGGTCCCCCACAAGGAGTCCGCACTCCACCTGAGCCGCACGGCGTCGACGGCGGCCACCGAGATCGGAGCCGCAAACGCCCTCACCTTTGGACCGGACGGGATCCAGGCCGCGAACTTCGACGGTCCGGCCCTGGCCGAGTTCCTGCCGGACGGCATCGAGGGCGAAGCGGCCCTGGTGCTCGGAGCCGGCGGGGCGGCACGGGCGGCGATCTGGGCCCTCCGTGGTCGTGGGGCGGAGGTCTCGATCTGGAACAGGACCTTCTCGCGCGCCGAAGGACTAGCGGAGTCGTTCGGGATCGATGCCGACCCCGAGCCCAGGCTCGACCGATTCGCAGTGGTGGTGAATGCGTCGGCAGCCGGTCTTGGCGGTGGCGATCCCTTCGCCGACCTGCCCCTCGGGCCGAAGGACTTTCGAGAGGGCCAGTTGCTGATCGAGATGGTCTATGGCGATGGACCGGGGGCTCTGGTCGAGGCGGCTTGGGCGGCAGGGGCCGAAGCCATCGACGGGATATCCGTGCTGGTCGCCCAGGGTGCCCTCTCGCTGCAGTCCTGGACCGGCCGAACGCCATCCCGACAGGTGATGGACGAGGCGGCCCGGGCCGCCTAGCGAACGACCACGAGGGCGATCTTCCTGCCCGTCTCGAGCTCCCGGGCGAGGAGCCGTTCCCCCCGGGACCTGGCCAGCACGTCGAAGAGTGCCGGATCGTAGGGCCCGACCGTGTCCACCAGGCCGGAGCCCTCGAGTTCGACCTGGGCGGCGCGTCGGGACCGGACTTCGAGGACCAGGCGATCGCCAGGGCGCACCCGGATCCGCCGCAACGGTCCGTCGGTGGTCACGGTCGCCTGGATGACTCCGGGAGTGCCCTCCGGGGGTTTCGCCTGCTCCGCCTCCCGAGGTCTCGGTTCGGGCTCTGCCTCGACCTTTCCCGTCCGGGGGGTCTCGTCGGGCCGCTCCCCGGTCTGCGCCTGGTCGGAGGGGCGTGGCTGGGGGATCAGCACCGCAAGGGCAGTCGAGAGCACCAACAGCAGCACCATCGCGATGATCAGTCGCCGGGGAGCCACCGGTCAGCCCGATTCGGGGCCGGCAGATCGAATCGGCGCCGAATACCCTAGGGGTGCAATGAGGTTTCGATTCACCACAGCCGGAGAATCGCACGGACCGGGCCTGGTCGCGATAGTCGAGGGGCTCCCGGCGGGTCTTGCGCTGGACAGGGAGATGCTCGACCACGAGATGGCCAGGCGTCAGCTCGGCCACGGGCGGG
>CAITDZ010000035.1 GCA_903891285.1 uncultured Solirubrobacterales bacterium | reverse complement strand
CGCGAGATACGACGGCCTGAACAACTTCCTCTCCCTCCGCAACGCCGACTGCTACGCGCGCTTCGCCTTCGAGGCGATCGGCCGAGGCGATCTGCTGATCGTCGTCCGGGAGGAGCGGCGTGTTGAAGAAGAGGAGCTGGAGGGCCCGTAACGCCTTCCATTCGCTTCCCGGACTGACTTCCCGGCAGGCCACGATCGCCTCGCAGGCACGGCTGCTCGTGGAGGGCCGCGCCTTCGGCTCGAGCGCGAAGGGCATCCCGAACCGATCCCTGAACTGGACCATCAAGGCTGCCAGCTGGGTCGGAGTGAAGGGGAGGGGTGGGTCACCGGGACGGGAGAGGCCGATCAGGACCATCTGCCAGGCGAGCTGATCGCGGTAGCGCCACTCGAGCACCCGCAGGGCCGGGCTCGCCGAGTAGCCCCAGGGACAGGTCGGGTCGATGAAGAATGTGGCGGTTATCGCCTTCCGCCCCCCGTCCTTCTTGCCGGCCTTCTTTCCCATCGGCTTGATGGTAGAGGGGGTCGACTCCTGCCTGGTCCTAGACTTGTGAAGGAATGAAGAGGACCTTTGGCGATCGTGCGAGGTGGCTGGCAGTCCCTGCGGTCATGACGGCCGTCATCTCGGGGGGTGTGGCCGGCGCCCACCAGGGCGAGACGGGCCCAGGCCACCATGCCGACGATCCACCGGCAGCGGCATCAGCGCAGAGTGGAGCCTCGGAATCGACCTCGGCAAACGGTGCAGGGGCAGGCGACGCGGAGAACACCGATGCCGCCTCTACCTCCGAACCGGAAGAGCCCGATCCCGACCCCACCGTTCCCCTGCTGATCCTCGCGGTCGTCTTGGCCGTTGGGACTGGATGGGTTGCCTGGAAGCGTCGCAGCTCCGAGGGGGCGGAAGGCTCCTAGCGCGGTTTCCGGCGACGCCCCGCAGGGCGGCGCCCACGGCGCTCGAGGCGATCCCTGCTCGACTCCGATGCCCGAACGGCCTTCAGGCCACGGGTCGCGGGATAGAGGATCTCGACCGCGCATCGACGGTGCCAGTGGGAGTGCTCGGTCCCACCGATCCGGCCGACGTACTGGACGACCACGTGTTCGTCGCCGGGCTCGATCGGCCCCTTACAGCCCCCACAGTCGTAGAGCTTCTGGGAAATCGAGCGGATGACCCAAATTTCGTCCCCATCATCCGTATGGCCGGTCAGGCTCTGACGCCTGTCTGGAAGTCCGTCGAGGTCTGGAATCCCTTTCCTCCTGGGTATCGGGCCTTCTTTTTTCCTGCAAAGGGGAGGGAACCGGCCCGGTTCGGAGAAATCTGTCCCCGTGGCTGGCTCAACCCCTCAGAGCACATCGCTTTCAAGCTACATCGAAGACCAGCTCGACGATTTCTCGCGCTCCCAGAAGGACGTGGCCCGGTACATCGTCGACCACCTCGATGAAGCCGCGTTTCTCACTGCGGAAGAGCTGGCGCGGAGGGCCGGGACCTCTTCATCCACGGTCGTACGGTTCTCCCAGGCGCTCGGCTTCGAAGGCTTCCCCGAGCTCCAGGCTTCGGCAATAGAGGAATATCGGGCGACCGTTGGAGCCGAAGGTAGTACAGGAAGGGCGCTCTTCTCCTTCGATCGCTCGGACTTCGAGGCCTCGCTCGGCACCGACCACGCCAACCTCGAGGAAACCGCGCGGAAGATCAAGCCCGACCAGATCGACGAGGCAGTGGCGGCCCTTTCTTCGGCCTCCCAGGTAGTGATCGTCGGCACAGACCAGATGGCTTTCTTCGCCAGCTACCTCAGGCACACGCTGAGCCTCCTCGACATCAGGGCCGAGATCGTCACTTCGACCGCCGGGCCATCCCTCCAGCGACTCGGTCGGATCGACGAGGAGACGGTGGTCGTGGTCCTGACCGCAGGGCGGGCGCATGCCCTGATCGGTCGGGCGCTCAAGCTGGCCGAACACAGGAACGCCAGGACGCTGGCGATCGCGGACGCTTCTCTCTCCGACACCGTCAAGCGTTCGGACATGAGCCTCTACTTCTCTTCCAACAGCCCCTCCTTCTTCCGCTCGAGCACGGCGCTGATGGCAGTCGTACATGCCCTCGCCCACGGGGTCTACTCCCGTGACGAGGACGCCCATCGCGACCGGATCCGGGCCTACAAGCTGAAGTAGCCGCGGTTGACCCCCGGAGCCAGGCTCCGAGCGAGGGGGTTCCGCTGGGAGGCCGTCGGGCCGCACCATCTATATTTCCCTCATGGCCGAGAGGGGAACATTCAGGGTCAAGACCGGCCTCGCCGAAATGCTGAAGGGCGGGGTGATCATGGACGTGGTCGATGCCGAGCAGGCGCGGATCGCGGAGGAATCGGGGGCATGCGCGGTCATGGCCCTCGAACGCGTACCGGCTGACATCCGCCGGGACGGTGGCGTAGCCCGGATGTCGAATCCGGCGATGATTCGGGGCATCCAGGAGGCCGTATCGATCCCCGTGATGGCCAAGGCACGGATCGGGCACATCGCCGAGGCTCAAGTCCTCGAGTCGCTCGACGTGGATTTCATAGATGAGTCAGAGGTCCTGACGCCGGCCGACGAGGCGAACCACATCGACAAGTTCGAGTTCGAGATTCCTTTCGTCTGTGGTGCGACCGACCTCGGTGAGGCACTGCGACGGATCGGGGAGGGAGCGGCGATGATCCGCTCCAAGGGCGAGGCCGGAACCGGCAACATCGTCGAGGCAGTCCGGCACATGCGGGAGATCACCGGGGGTATCCGGAGGCTCGGGACGTTGAGCGCGACCGAACTCCCGAGTGCTGCAAAGGAACTGGGAGCCCCGCTCGAGATCGTCCGTGAGGTCGCCACCAGCGGCTGGCTACCCGTTCCACTCTTCTGTGCGGGCGGGATCGCAACCCCGGCCGATGCGGCCCTGATGATGCAGCTCGGGGCAGAAGGCAACTTCGTCGGCTCGGGAATCTTCAAGAGCGAGGATCCGGAGCGCAGGGCACGGGCGATCGTCGAGGCAACCACCCACTTCGCGGACCCGGAGAGGGTCGCGGCCGCTTCCGAGGCGCTGGGTGACGCGATGACCGGCATCGAGATGTCGGCGCTCGGCGACGACGGACGACTTGCCGAGCGAGGCTGGTAGCAGCCCACTCCCGGGCTCCGATCGGGACGCGGTCCGGATCGGGGTGCTCGCCCAGCAGGGGGATTTCGCCTCCCACCTGGAACATCTGGCATCGGTCGGTGCAGTTGGCAGCGAGGTGCGCGAACCCGCGGACCTGAACGACCTCGATGGACTGATCCTCCCTGGCGGCGAGAGCACGACGATCTCGAAGGGCCTCGAACGGGACGACCTCTCCGACCGGGTGATCGAGTTCGGCAGGGAGGGGCGCCCGATCCTCGGCACCTGTGCAGGGATGATCCTCCTGGCCCGGGACCATCTCGGTCTGCTCGACATTTCGGTGAAGAGGAACGCCTTCGGCAGGCAGAGGGCCAGCTTCGAGGAGGAGCTGGAAATCCCGGGCATCGCGCCCGGGGACCCCTTCCCCTGCATATTCATTCGGGCCCCCTGGGTCGAGGAGTCTGGGCCGGAAGTTGAGGTGGTCGGGGAACTGGACGGTCATCCGATCGCGGTCCGACAGGGCAGCACCCTCGCGCTCTCCTTCCACCCGGAGCTCTCGGACGACGACAGGGTCCATGGGGCTTTCGCGGCCAAATGTCGCGAGGCGAGGGACTCAGGCGACCGGTGAACCGGCGATGGTGAAGAACCAGATCGCCAGGGCTACGCAGGCGATCAGGACCGAACCGACGATCACCGCCTCCAGCAGGGTGGGCGCGCGGGAACCCTGCCTCTCGCTGAAGCTCTTCATCCAGCCCATCCTGATCGGCTCGACCGACTGGCTGCCGGTCAGCTTCAGGTAGGCCTCGTTCAGCCGACCGAGGATCCAGGCGACGACCAGGATCGATACGAGGACCCCGAAGAAGACGATCGCGTAGGGGCCGACCGAAGGGAACTGGGTCTCGGCAACCTGGGATCCGATCCAGAGCCAGGCGAGTGGAATGACCGTCCACAGGGACAGTGCGGCGAGCAGCATCGTCGCCGCGATCAGGTACGCCGCGGTGGTGCGGATTCCGGTCCTTTCGCTTGGCTCGTCCATCCCTCCTCCATACAATCAGGCCGGTCATGTCCGGACATTCGAAATGGTCCTCGATCAAGCACAGGAAGGGTGCCGCAGACGCCAAGCGGGGCCAATTGTTCACCAAACTCGCACGGGCGATCACTGTCGCTGCGCGGGAGGGCGGGGGAGACCCGGACGGCAACCCGGCGCTTGCCACGGCGATCCAGAAGGCTCGGGCGGAGTCGATGCCGAAGGCAAACATCGAAAGGGCGATCGGTCGGGGGACCGGTGAGGGTGACGACGGAGAGATCGTCGAACGGATCCAGTTCGAGGGCTATGGGCCCGGGGGAACGGCGGTCCTGGTGGAGGCACTGACCGACAACCGCAACAGGACGAGCGCCGAGGTACGACACGCCTTCACCCGGCACGGTGGCAGCCTCGGGGAGCCTGGGTCAGTGGCCTGGATGTTCGAGACCAGGGGACTGGTGGTTCTCGACGGAAGCAGGTACGGGGAAGACGACGCGATCCCGGCGATCGATGCAGGGGCAAGCGATGTTGTCGAAGAGGATGGCCAGCTGCGGATCACCTGTGAGCCCTCGGACCTCTCCGCGGTGAAGGATTCCCTCGTCTCCAGCGGCGTCGAACTCGTGTCTGCCGGTCTTTCGACCGAGCCGAGCAGTTCTGTCGAGGTAACCGGGTCGGATGCCTCGGCCCTGCTGAGGATGCTCGATGCGATCGAGGAACAGGATGACGTGAGCGAGGTCCACTCCAACTTCGACATTCCCGAAGACGTGCTCCAGGAGCTCGCTGCAGGAAACTGAGCGGTCGACCCGGGAAGGCATCCGACCCCGGGGCGAGAATGACGGTCAAATGAAGGTCGTGATGGGCATAGACCCGGGAACGGCTAACTTCGGCTTCGGTGTCGTCAGGGTCGAGGGGAGCCACCTGGCGCCATTGGATGGCGGGGTGATCGAGACCGCTTCCGCGCTCTCGCCCGAGAAGCGCCTCGAGGCGGTCCACCGCGACCTGAGCGAGCTGATCGACTGGCATCGCCCGACCGCACTGGCGGTGGAAGAGCTCTTCTTCGGTTCCAACACAGATTCCGCGATGCGAGTCGGCCAGGCCGTCGGGGTTGCGCTCCTCTGTGCTGCCCAGGCCGGGATCGAATGCTTTTCCTACACGCCGCAGGCGATCAAGAAGGCGGTTTGTGGGTCGGGGAGTGCCGACAAGAAGCAGGTTCAGCGGATGGTCGCCACGCTTCTCGGCCTGAACGAAGTCCCGAAACCGGACCATGCCGCGGACGCCCTGGCCGTGGCGATCTGCCACGCCGGCACGACATCCTTCGGCGCCGCTGCCGAAGCCGCTACCGGGGCCGGCTCGAAGCTCCGGGTGGCGAGTTGATCGCCGCAGTCCGGGGTGAGGTCCTGGTTCGCCGGGGCGATCACATAATCGTCGAGGCCTCCGGGGTCGGCTACCGGCTCACTGTCAGCTCGGAAACGCTTCGCTCCGTCCCCGCCGCAGGTCAGGAGGCCTTCCTCCATTGCGAGACGATCGGTCGGGACGATGGAATCTCGCTCTACGGGTTTTCTTCCGAGGAGGAGCGCGATCTGTTCGTCGAGCTGATCGGGGTTAGTGGGATTGGGCCGAAGGTGGCAGTCGCCGTGCTCTCGGGCGGCTCGGTACGTGATCTCCTGCAGGCGATCGTCGCCGGCGACGCAAAGCGGTTCCAGGCGGTGCCAGGAATTGGGAAGAGGACGGCGGAGAGGATCATCCTCGAGCTCAAGGATCGGGTCACCGGCTGGGTGGACGAGTCCGGCGAGCCGGTGACCGAGGTCGCAGGGGGGAGTGGCAGGAGCCTTGCCCGGGACGGCCTGGTCAACCTTGGGTTCCCTGCCCTCGAGGCCGAACAGTTGCTGGACGGTCTCGATCCCGAGGGGGACCCGGAAGTCCTGATCGGTGAGGCCCTGAGAAAGGCAGGAGCCAGCGGCAAGACGGGCGACGGGTGACGCCTGAGCGACCGGAGATCGGAGGGAGCCGGATCGACCTCGGAGTCGAGGCCGAGCTTCCCGAAGGTGCCGAACCGAGGATCCACGATGCGAGGGCCGATCGGCCCGATCGCGAGCTCGATTCTTCACTTCGGCCGGCGACCCTGGCCGACTTCGTCAACCAGGTGCAGGTCACCGAGCAGCTCGAGGTCTTCATCGAGGCGGCGAAGAAGCGTGATGAGCCCCTCGACCACGTCCTGTTCGCTGGACCACCGGGACTCGGAAAGACATCCCTGGCGAACATCGTTGCCCAGGAGATGGGGGTCCCCCTCATCCAGACAGCCGGTCCTGCCCTGGAGAAGAAGGGTGATGTCGCCGCCTTCCTGACCTCGCTCGAGCCGGGTTCGGTCTTTTTCATCGACGAGATCCATCGGCTCGGCCGGGCGGTCGAGGAAACCCTCTATCCAGCCATGGAGGACTCGGAGTTGCCGGTGGTACTTGGTCAGGGCCCGGGCGCGCGCACCGTTACCCTGCCGCTCCCGCCCTTCACCCTGATCGGGGCGACCACCCGAAGCGGACTCCTGACTACCCCCCTCAGGGACCGGTTTGGCGTAACGCATCGGCTCGAGTACTACGACGCAGCAGATCTGGCGGTGATCGTACGACGCTCGGCCAAGCTCCTGGACGTCGAGATCGACGATGCGGGAGCGGAGGCGATCGCGATGAGGTCGAGGGGAACCCCAAGGGTTGCCAACCGGTTGCTGAGGCGGGTCAGGGATTTCGCAGAGGTAAAGGGCAAGGGCTCGGTCGACCTGGGGGTCGCCGAAGCAGCGCTGGAGATGCTCGAGGTGGATGACGCCGGACTCGACCGATCCGATCGGGCGCTGCTCGAGACGATCGCCGAGCGCTTCGGGGGGGGACCGGTCGGACTCTCGACCATCTCCGTGGCGATCGGAGAGGAACCCGACACGATCGAGGACGTGCTCGAGCCCTACCTGCTCCAGTTGGGGATGCTCCAGAGGACCCAACGTGGTCGGGTGCTCACCCCGCGCGCATACGAGCACCTCGGCCTGCCGGCCCCGGGCGGCGGCCAGGCTCTTTTCTAGTTCGGCAGTGAGTTTTCAGGAATATTTGTCGGGTCTCCGGAACTAACTGCCTCGAGCTGTGTCTGAGTAGGCAGGGGGAAGCAAACAACGCCGCAACTGCGGGAGCTCGAGGTGCTCTTTCATGTCTACCCCCTGTAACTCCACACCGTTCCGCCTGGCGACGATCCTGGTCGCGGGATTCCTTTCCGCTCTGGTGATCGCCACCCCTGCCTCAGCTGCAGATCCCCAGCTGCCGCTGAAGACCCAGGGCGCGAAGATCATCGACTCCTCCGGCAATGAGGTCGTCCTGCAGGGCGTCAACTGGTTCGGCTTCGAGACGGCGAACCATGCTCCCCACGGCCTCTGGACCCGTGACTACAAGGAAATGCTCGCCCAGATCAAGGGCCAGGGCTTCAACACGATCAGGCTTCCCTTCTCGCTCCAGGCGATTCGGTCGACCACGACCAGCGGGATCGATTACGGAGGAGGCCGAAATGCGGCGCTTGCCGGAAAGACCCCGCTCCAGGTGATGGACGAGATCATCGATGAGGCCGGCAGGCAGGGCCTGATGGTCATCCTCGACAACCACTCGACGACCGACGACTCCTTCATGCACCCACTCTGGTACGGCCTGGGTGGCTTTACCGAGGACGACTGGGTGAACACCTGGCGCGACCTGGCGACCCGGTATGCGGGCAAGCGGAACGTGATCGGTGCAGACCTGAAGAACGAGCCCCACGGTGAAGCGACATGGGGCACCGGTCAGGCCAACGACTGGAGACGTGCCGCAGAGAGGGCCGGCAACGTCGTACTCGGGGCTGCCCCGAACTGGCTCGTAATCGTGGAGGGAATCGAAGGCCCGGTCGCCGGGGGCCAGCTCCTCGACCGCCATTGGTGGGGAGGCAACCTGGAAGGCGTACGGAACAACCCGGTTCGCCTGAATACCCCCAACCGCCTGGTCTACTCGCCTCACGAGTACGGCCCCGGGGTCTACAACCAGCCCTGGTTCAGTGACCCGAACGTCCAGACGATCCTTGCCGACCGCTGGCAGAAGGGCTTCGGATACATCCACGAGGCCGGGACCGCCCCGATCCTCGTCGGGGAGTTCGGCGCCAAGACCGTCGGGACCGACACGGTCGAAGGCCGTTGGATCCGCCAGTTCGCCGACTACATGGGTCGGAAGGGGATCAGTTGGACCTTCTGGGCCTGGAACCCGAATTCCGGGGATACCGGAGGCGTCCTTCAGGACGACTGGAGAACGGTCAACCCGGCGAAGATGGACCTGCTCACGCGCCTGATCAGGCGCGAGGCGATCCCGTACTCGGCAACTCCAACCCCAACACCGACTCCAACCCCAACACCGACCCCCGGACCGCAGCAGGGCTTCGCCCCCTATGTGGACATGACCCTGCAGTCGAAGGACACCAACAGCGCTGCGATCCGTCAGTCGGGGGCCAAGGCGGTTTCCCTTGGCTTCATCGTCAGCGGGCGACCCTGTGAGGCATCCTGGGGCGGTTACTACGGCATCAACGCATCCGACGAGTGGTTCGATGCCCGCCAGGTGATCGGTAACGCCCGGACAGCGGGCGCCGAGCCGATCGTCTCCTTTGGCGGTGCGGCCGGTCAGGAGCTGGCGCGCACCTGTACGACATCGGCCGCCCTCGCGACCCAGTACCAGGCGGTGATCGATGCATACAACCTGCGGAGCATCGACTTCGACGTCGAGGGTGCCGATCAGGGAGACGCGGCCTCGCTCGATCGAAGGTTCGAGGCCGTTTCACAGGTTCAGAGGGACGCAGCAGCCAAGGGCAAGCCCCTGACCGTGTCCCTGACCCTGCCGGTGATGCCCTCGGGCCTTACCGCGGATGGATTGAACGTTCTGCGTCGGGCCATCTCAAAGGGAGTGGACGTGAGCGTCGTCAACGTGATGACCATGGACTACTTCGATCCGTCGCTGGACGTAAACGGACGGATGGGGGACCTGGCGATCCAGGCCGGCAACAGCCTCAAGGCACAGCTCGCCCAGCTCTACCCGGGACGAAGCGAGACCCAGCTCTGGAAGATGGTTGGGATCACTCCGATGATCGGGATCAATGACAACCCGAGCGAGATCTTCACCACGGCCGACGCCAGGAAGGTTCTCGACTTTGCCAACACGAAGGGGATCGGTCGAATCGCGATGTGGTCGCTGAACCGGGACTCGCAGTGCCCGTCCCCGACGACCACGACCGGCAATACCTGCAGCGGCGTAACCCAGCAGGCGTACGAGTTCTCGAGGATCTGGGGTACCTACACGGGCGGGACCAACCCGATTCCGGAGCCGACCCCAACCCCGACCCCGACCCCGACCCCGACCCCGACACCAACCCCGACACCAACCCCGACCCCGACACCAACCCCGGGTTCGATCTCGGTGGCACTCGAGCTCGACTCGAGCTGGGGCACCGGATGGTGTGGGAAGTTGAAGGTCAGGAACACGAGTTCGAGCGAGGTGTCCATCACGAAGTTCGGCTTCACAGTTCCCTCGGGAGGCACGATCACGAGCTCCTGGAACGGGACCCTGACTGGGTCCGGAAGCACGCGGGAGATCGCCGCACCGAGCTGGGCCCGGGTGCCGGCCGGAGGGAGCTACATCGACACCGGTCTCTGTGTCAGCGGAACCTCGGCCCTGCTGAGCGGGCTGTCGGTCACGACCAGTGCCGGCTCGACGACACCGACACCGACACCGACACCAACACCGACACCAACACCGACCCCGACACCAACACCGACCCCAACACCGACCCCAACACCAACACCGACCCCAACACCGACACCGACCCCAACACCAACACCGACCCCAACCCCGACTCCGGGTACGGCGGTCCTGACGGCCACGGTCCTCAAGGACTCGACCTGGGAGACCGGTTTCTGCCGGAGCTTCAAGATCGCCAACTCCGGTTCGGCAGGTTCGCGGAGCTGGAGGCTCACCTTCTCGCTCCCGACGGACGTCGTGGTTACCGATAGCTGGAGCGGCTCGATGACCCGCTCGGGCAACACGGTCACCGTCCTCGCGCCCTCCTGGGGAGGGGTGATCGACCCGGGCAAGAGCGCCACCGTATTCGGGTTCTGCGCGAGGGGGAGGGGTGAGCCGTCTTCGGTGAGCGTCACGGAGATTGCGGCCACCACTTCCACCAGGAAGGGCGAGGCGTGGAGGAAGCGTCAGCAGGCGCTGGCCAAGGCCGAGAAGGCTAGGGAGATCCGACAGGCGAGGAAGGCGTTCGGAGCGCGCTAGGCCCCCCGGGGTCCGGCGCCTCTGATCGTCGACCGGAAGCCTTCACTAGCCTGTCCGGGATGCCCCACTTCATCTGTCCCAGCTGCGGAAACCGGGAGGCGGCAGCCGAGCGCTCCGCTGGCTTCAGCCAGAGGCCCAAAGGGTGTTCGAAGTGTGGGTTCGGCTTCCTCTTCGAGCTGCTCGACGATTACTACCCGGCACCGAATGCTGCCTTCTTCGTCTGTGACCAGGAGGGGCGGATCCTTGATGCGGGCAGGGGAAGCTTCGAGCTGACCGGACTCGACGATGAAGATGTCATCGGAATGCCGGTCGGTGAAGCGCTCTCACTGAAGTGGATCGATCAGGGTGATGGGGGCGAAGATGGAGATCGAAATGGGGACGGGGTCTCCGACCCGGTCGAGACCTCACTCGAGTGGGGCGTCCGATCGCTCGGCAAGAAGGTCGAGGTGAATGCCGGCCGGAAGACCGAATCCCCGGCGGTCGCCGACGTCTTCCCGGCCTACGACGACGACGGCGGACTGCTGATCGTCCTCACCCCCGAGGGATAGACTCCTTTCGTGGGAGGCCGGAAGCGAAATCTCTTCGTCCTGCTCCTGGTGGTGGGACTCCTGATCGGTTCGGCCCTCGTGGTGGTGAGCCGACCGACCCAGCTCGGTCTCGACCTCCAGGGTGGAATCGAGTTGACCCTGCAGGGACGGCCCACACCACAGGTCAAGGAGGTGACCAACGAGGCGATGGACCGCTCGGTCGACATCATCCGGTCGGGCTGCGACCGGCTGGGCGTGTCCGAGATCGAGATCTCGAGGCTCGGCAGGGACCAGATTTCGGTCGGCATCCCCGGGGCGAGCAGCCTCGGCAAGGCGACCGAATGTGCCACCCGACCGGCAAAGCTCTCCTTCTACGACTGGGACAACAACCTGGTCGGTCCTGCCGAGGCCGTCAATCCCCTTCTGGGGACGCCCGATGAAACGGTCCTCAAGCAGCAGCGGGAGAAGTGGATCGCGGCCGGACGGCCACCGACGGAAGGCTTCAACCGAAACCTGATCAACGAAGGTGCCGAGCCGACTGTCTGGGATGCAGTGCAGTTGGCCGCAGAGCAGCCACGGGTTTCCGACGCCGAGTGCGACGGGGTCTGTGCGACAGGAGACAAGTACTACCTGTTCACCGACGACGGGAAACACCGACTGCTCTCTGGACCGGTCAGTGACAAGGCCGACCTCTACTTCGATGCCCAGGGGAGGCCCCTGCCGAAGGGCGGGATCGTCAAGGAAGTCCCCCAGGGGACGATCGTGGTCGGTGAGCTCCCGATCGATCCGGCTACGGGACGGGCGGTCGACGACCTCTCCCAGGAGGCCTACTTCGTGATCTCGGATGTCGCCGAGCTTTCGGGTAACGACATCAAGGATCCGGCCCAGGCGACCGACCCGGCATCCAACCAGCCGAACGTCACCTTCGAGTTCACGGACAACGGCCGTGAAGCCTTTCAGGAGATCACCCGGCGAATCGCACAGGAAGGTCAGGCACGGGCGATCGGACCGGTCGATGCCGCTACGGCCTCCCAGCTCTCGGGTCGGTTCGCGATCGTCCTCGACAACCAGGTCGTGTCCCGACCGATCATCAACTTCCAGGAGAACCCCGACGGAATCGACGGAAGGACGGGGGCACAGATCTCGGGGTCCTTCGACATTGGAGAGGCTCAGGAACTTGCCGAATACCTCCAGCGTGGTGCCCTGCCAATCGACCTGAAGCTGATCAGCCAGAGCCAGGTCTCGGCCAGCCTCGGCCAGGAGGCCCTGAACCAGGCCCAATTGGCCCTGATAGTCGGCCTCAGCCTGGTGATCATCTTCCTGATCGCCTACTACCGGTTCCTCGGAATAGTGGCGTCGCTTGCACTCCTCTCCTACGGACTGATCTTCCTGGCCCTGGTCAAGCTGATCCCGATCACCCTCACCCTCCCGGGCATCGCCGGCCTGGTCTTGACGATCGGTGTCGCCGCCGACTCGAACATCGTCATCTTCGAGCGAATAAAGGAAGAGCTTCGCGCGGGAAGATCAATCACATCCGCCGTCAAGATCGGTTACCGGCGCGGGATCGGGACGATCATCGACGCCAACGTAATCGTCCTCCTCACCGCCTTCATCCTCTTCGTACTGGCGACCTCGGGAATCCGGGGTTTCGCCTTCACCCTCGGGGTCGGAACGCTCGTCTCGCTGCTGACTGCGGTCGTCTTCACCCAGGCGCTCCTGGGCCTCCTGAGCAATACGAAGGCATTCCGCTCCGGCCGCCTGCTCGGGAACATCGAGGGGAAGCAGAGATGGAACTTCGACTTCATGGGCAGGGCGAAGACCATGTTCGCCGTTTCGGCGGTGATCCTGGCGATCGGTGGGCTGGCCCTGGCCACCAAGGGCCTCAACTTCGGAATCGACTTCGAGTCCGGGACGAGGATCGAGGTGAGCCTCGAGCGTCCGACTACTGCCGAGCAGTTGAGGGAAGTCGTTGCTCCAGCCGGACTTGGCGACGCGAAGATCCAGAAGGTCGACAACCCTGCGCTCGGTCAGGACGTCTTCCAGATCAAGAGCGAGACACTCGAGCCCGGGAGACTGGTGGGGGTCGAGGAGCGGATTCGGGAGGACATAGGGCTCGGCCCGGGAGGATTCAGCAGTACGAGCGTCGGACCGACCTTCGGTGAGTCGGTCGTCCGGAGTGCCGGGCTCGCCCTGCTCTTCTCCCTGTTGCTGATAGTCGGCTACATAGCGGTCAGGTTCGAGGCCAAATACTCGATCCCGGTGATCATCGCCATCCTCCACGACATCCTGATCGCCCTCGGGATATATGCGCTGCTCGGCTTCGAGGTGTCGAGCGCGACGGTAGCGGCCTTCCTGACGATCCTCGGTTACTCCCTCTACGACACGATCATCGTTTTCGACCGAATACGCGAGAACCAGCCGAAGATGCCCCGGGCGACTTTCTCCCAGATCGTCAATCGCTCGATGAACGAGGTGCTGACCCGTTCGCTGATCGCCGGTTTCTCGACCCTGGTCGGCGTCCTCGCCCTCCTGGTCTTCGGCGGCGAGACCCTCACTGCCTTTGCGATCGCGATCCTGGTCGGGATCATCTCCGGTACCTACTCATCGCTGTTCATTGCCTCCCCTGTCCTTGCCCTCTGGAAGGATCGGGAACCCCTCTACCAGAGGCGCCGTCGACAGCAGATCGAGACGCAGGGTTACGTGCCGGCATTCGCTACCGAACTCGAGGTCGCAAAGAGCGACGCCGATGAGGACGAGGAAGCTCCGGCACCTGACGGCCCAGCCGGCCAGCCGGCGGGCAAGGGAGGGAGTGCCTGACCATGGCGATCGTCGTCTGGCTGATAGTCGGTGTCGCCCTCTGGCACCTCACGATCTTCGTACCCGACCGCTTCTGGCAGGGGATCGTCGGGGCCCTGCTCGGTGCGATCGTCGGGGCGATGGTCACCGGGGCACTGGTCCAGGTTCTCCTCGGAAGGAGCCTTGGCGAAACCGACCTGATCACTTTCTTCGCTGCGATACCCGGGTTCCTGATCGGGGTTGCGGTCATCTACTGGATCGGAGCGCGGGCCGAGCCACCGGCCCCCGAACCGATAACCGAAGCGGAGGGCTAGGAGACGTTCCGCGCTGAGCCCTACCGGGTAGCCGACGCGGCCGATCTGGCCGACCAACTCGGCATCGAACTCCCGGTCGCGGCGACGCTCGTTCGGAGGGGCCTCGGGGGGCTGCCTTCGGCCAGGGCCTTCCTCGAGGCCAACGAGCACCATCCCGCTTCGGCATTCGAGGGAATCGAGGGGATAGCCGGGGAGGTCCTCGGGGCCGTGAGGGACTCGACTCCGATCACGATCTACGGTGACTACGACGCCGACGGGGTCGCCGCGACGGCAATCCTCGTCGGACTGCTCAGGCAGCTGGGGGGCGACTGTGACTGGTTCATCCCCGATCGAATAACCGAGGGGTACGGCCTGAACGCCGAGGCCCTCGAAGCTGTCGCCGCCCGGGGAACCGGCCTCGTCATCACCGTGGACTGCGGCGTTTCCTCTCCGGCTGAAGCCGAGCTGGCGAAGGCCCTCGGAATGAAGATCGTGATCACCGATCACCATCAGTTCGGAGAGGTGATCCCGGACTGTCCGGTACTCCATCCCGTCCTCAGTGGCTACCCGTTCGAATGGCTTTCGGGCGCGGGAGTCGCTTCGAAGCTCGCCTCCGAGCTTCGGAGGCTCTCGGGGGACGGTGGGAGCGACGAGGAGGATCTCGACCTGGTTGCCCTTTCGACCGTTGCGGACGTGATGCCCCTGACAGGGGAGAATCGTCGGCTGGTCCGTGAGGGCCTCAATGTGATCAGACGGGCCAGGCGGGTCGGGATGCGGGCGCTGTTGGAGGAGGCTCGGGTCGAGCCGGCCACGGTCGACGCGACCGATCTAGGTTTCCGACTCGGTCCGAGGATCAATGCAGTAGGACGCATGTACAGGGCCGACGCCGGGGTCGAGCTCTTCCTGAGCGAGGATCCGGAACGGGCGCGAGAGATTGCCGAGGAGCTTTCGGCGGCGAACTCGGAGAGGCGACGGGTCCAGCAGGAGGTCGAGACCGAGGCCCGTCGGTCCATCGCCGAACTCGATCCGGACCGCTCGGCGATCGTAGTCGCCGGGGAAGGCTGGCACTCAGGGGTCGTCGGCATCGTCGCGTCTCATCTGGCAAGGGATGAGGGGATGCCGGCCGTAGTGCTGTCGCTCGAGGGGGAAACCGCCAAGGGCTCTGCACGGAGCGTCCCCGGTATCGACCTTCACGCGGCGATCGCCGGGAACGCGGAACTGCTCGAAACGTTCGGTGGGCACTCGGCCGCGGCGGGTCTGACGATGTCCGCCGACCGAATCGAGGAGTTCCGCCTTGGCCTGGACCGGTCGATCCGGTCGGTGACGGGCGGCGGGCGCCAGGAGATGGGTCAGGCGGTCGATGCCTTCATTGGCGGCGAGGAGATCGGGGCAGCCCTCGCAACCCAGGTCTCCGAGTTGGGCCCCTACGGGGCGGGGAATCCGGCCCTCTCCCTGCTGGTTCCCTCGGCCAGGATCGAGGATCCAGTCGAGATGGGCGAGGGGCGCCACATGCGGTTCAGCCTCGTTTCCGGCGGCTATCGGGCGAGGGCGGTCTGGTTCGGCACCGCGAAGGCCCCCGGAGAGTCCGGAGACAGCTTCGACATCCTCGGAGAGCTTTCGCTGAACCATTGGAACGGTTCGGTAGAGCCTCAGTTCCGGGTCATCGAAGCCCGACCGAGACCTGGTGACGAGCCCGAGCCCCTCCGGTCAGCGGAAAGCGAGGAGTGGTGGGGGAGGTTCGACCGCGCCATCGAGGGTGAGGCCGCCAATGGACCGGCTCCCGGTCTGCCGGCACCGCCCAGGACGATCGAACACCGAAGTTCCTCGGAAGCCGTGGTGGCGGAAGTGGTCTCCTCGGGGGAAGGCGTCCTGGTGGTAACTGCCGAGGCATACCGACGGTGGCTGGGCCTTGGTGGTGAGGCGGTGGGTCGGTTCTCACCGGACGGACCGGTAACCCCGACCGCGGCCTAGTCGGGATCACCGATCGCCGAACTCTCGAGGATCGGACCGACGCTCTCCCTGATCGACTACGAGACCCTGGGACGAGCGGAGGGATTGGAGGCCGAGTTCGAGAACGTGGTCCTCTTCGACCCACCGGCATCAGAGGACGAGCGTGCCCGAGCCATGTCTTTCGGGCGCCTGGTCCATCTGCCATACGACCTCCCGGCCAGATCGTTCGCCCTCGCTGCGGCGGCGGAGCGGCACGATCCCGTCCCTGCCCTCAGGGAAATCTTCAGTGTCCTGGTCGAAAGGGGGCCCCTCGGGGGTGAAGCGCTCCGGGAACTCCTTGCCGGGAGCGTCGAAGCCCCGCGCTCCCCGGAACGGGCAGCGATGCTGGTACGGGTCATGGAGGAGGCAGGAATCGGCCTTCGGAGAGGAACCGGACCGGTTAGGGAGTTCGGGGCCGTATCCTCGGGGGAGGTAGACCTGACGCTCTCGGAGGAGTTCAGGCGCCAGGGCGAGATGCATAGGGAGCAGATCGAATTTCTCAGACGGTAGGCAAGATCGAGAAACAGACCGAGGCGCTCGACCCGGGGGAGAGGGCCCTGCTCGAGGACATGCTCCAGCTGACCGAGATCGGGCCGTATGCGGAGGGACGCCAGGAGGTGGACCGGAAAGCCGTTGCTTCTGCTTTCGAATTCGCTGCCCATCACCACGCCTCTCAGAAACGACTCTCGGGAGATCAGTTCATCACCCACCCTGTCGGAGTGGCGAAGATCTGCCTCGAGCTCGGCCTCGACACCGAGACGATCTCTGCGGCCCTGCTCCATGACACCGTCGAGGACACATCGGTATCCCTCGCCGAGATCGAACAGCGGTTCGGCCCTCGCGTCTCCGGGCTGGTCGATGGGGTAACAAAGCTGACCGAGGTCAGCTTCGAGAGCCGTGACGAGCGCCAGGCCGAGAACTACCGGAAGATGATGGTTGCGATGGCCTCGGACATCCGGGTCATCTTGATCAAGCTGGCCGACCGGCTGCACAACATGAGGACGCTCTCCGCGCTGGCCAAGCAGAAGCGGATCGCGAAGGCAACGGAGACCTTGGAGATCTACGCTCCCCTGGCCCACAGGCTCGGGATACACAAGATCAAATGGGAGCTCGAGGACCTGGCCTTCGCGACCCTCCACCCGCGGAAGTACGCCGAGATCAAACAGCTGGTCGGTCGCCAGCGCACCGAGCGGGAGGAGATGGTCGAGCGGGCCCGGAAGGAGCTGACCGACGAGCTGGCAGCACAGGGGATCGAAGCCTCGATCTCGGGTCGCCCCAAGCACTTTTATTCGATCTACCGGAAGATGACCCGAAAGGACCGGGAGTTCAACGAGATATTCGACTTGACCGCCCTGCGGGTCATCGTCGACTCCAAGAAGGACTGCTACGCGGCGATCGGGGTTCTACACGACGTCTGGACCGCTCTGCCCGGGCGGTACAAGGACTACATCTCGACCCCGAAGGCCAATGGTTACCGGGCACTCCATACCAGCGTCGCCGGGCCGGAGGGGAAGCCACTGGAGATCCAGATCCGGACCGAGCGGATGCACCGGGAAGCCGAATTCGGGGTAGCCGCGCACATCTCCTACAAGGAGAAGCCCACCGGGCGCCGGGTCGGAGACTCGATGCCGTGGCTGGAGGAGTTGGTCGAGGAAGCCGGCAACAAGGACCCGGCAGAGTTCCTCGAGACGCTCAAGGTCGACCTGTTCGAGGACGAGGTCTACGTCTTTACCCCGAAGGGCGAGGTGAAGAACCTGGCCGCCGGTGCCACCCCGCTGGACTTCGCCTATTCGATCCACACGGATGTCGGGCACCGGTGCAACGGGGCGAAGGTGAACGGACGAATCGTTCCCCTCCACTACCAGCTGAGCTCCGGCGACATCGTCGAGGTCCTCACGACTCGCCAGGGCCGGGGACCATCGCGCGACTGGCTGTCCCTGGTCACGACCAGCAGGGCCAGGAACAAGATCCGTGCCTGGTTCAGGGAGGAGAACCGCGAAGACGCCGAGCGCAAGGGCAGGGAGGAGCTGGCGCGAGCGATGAAGCGCCAGAAGCTACCCGGGCAGCACTTCTCGGGGTCTCCCTTGCTTGCAGAGGTCATGCGCGAGATGGGCTTCCGGCGGGCCGAAGAGTTCTACGTTGCCCTCGGCCAGGGGAAGATCTCGGCCCGGACCGCTGCGAACAAGGTGATGCAGAGGCTGAGGGCGGGGGAGATGATCGAGCCTGACACGGCGACCGGCCTGGTTACCCCGGACCACAGGGAGCGGCCCCGGGAGGCATCCGAGTTCGGAATATCGGTCGACGGCCAGGCCAACGTAGCCCTCCGGCTGGCCAAGTGCTGTCGCCCCGTACCGGGCGATCCGATCCTCGGCTACGTATCGCTCGGCCGGGGGATCACGATCCATCGTGCCGACTGCCGAAACGCGAGCCAGCTCGGTAAATCCCCGGAGCGGATGATCGATGTCTCGTGGGAGGGGGAGAACGAGGCGACCTACAGGGTCGAGATCCAGGTCGATGCTTACGACCGCCTGCGCTTGCTCGAGGATCTGTCCCGGAGCCTGGCCGAGGCGGGGGTAAACATCATCTCAGCGAGCTGCGCCACCAATCCACCGATGGTCAAGAACAACTTCGTGATCGAGGTCGGCGACACCTCCCAGATCAAGAACTGCCTGACGAGGATCCGTCAGGTCGAATCGGTCTTCGACGCCTACCGGGTCACTCCAGGGGAGTAGTTGGTCCGGGGAGCTCGGTTTCGCCCTCTCGGAGGTGCTGCTCGACGGCCTCGACCTTCTCGCTGAGGCCCTGGTCACGGTCCACCCGGTTGTCCAGCTTGAGCACGGTGTAGACCCGGGGCAGACCGAGCATCAGGGGGATTTCCTGGATCTCGCCGACCAGGGTGAGGATGTCGTGGACGTCTCCCTCGAGCTCCGTTCCCATCGCCCTCATCTCGAACGTGACCCTCTCCTGCGAGGCCAGGTGGCGAGCGACCTCGGCCAGGATGTCGCTCAGGCCGGCCCCCTCGCGGCCGATCGGGATCAGGGTTACCTCTCCGGTCGCCATTGGCCGATCCTAGGCCACGACGGAAAGCGCGTCGGGCACGGCAGAGATCGCGACCTCGGTGTAGGTCCCTACGTGATCACCATCGACCTGGACCGGGAACTCGCATCCGGGTTCCGAGGCCCGGGCGGTGGCCTCGGTGACCCCGGTAAAGGTCTCTACCTGGGGGTGTCCACTTGCGTCGAGCCGTCCCGAGAGCAAGCGGGGGACGAGGCCGATCGTGTCGAGCTGGGAGGCTCTCTTGAGGACGGCCATCGAGAGGACCCCGTCCTCGATCGCCACCGGGGGGCAGGCTCGGACCGGCCGGTCGCCGAAGTAGGTGTAGGGATCGGAATTCTGGGCGAGGCAGGTCAGGCCCTCGACCGTCCGTCCCCCGGTGGAGACCTCAAACCTGACGGGATTCCTCAGGTATTCGCGGTAGTAGCTGGTGACCGCCTTCCAGGAATAGAACCATGGTCCCGCACTCGCCTTGAGCGATGGGTTGGCATCGACCTTCTCGACCACGCTTGCATCGAGCCCCAGGCCACAGGCGAAGACGAAGTGGCGGTCCCCGATCCGGCCAAGGGAGATCCTCCTGAACCGAGGGCGGTCGGCCATCGACAGGAGGAGCTCGGTGGCCTCGACCACGTCCGTCGGGATGCCGAGGGTTCGGCAGACGACGTTGGTGTTGCCGCCGGGAAGGAGCGCCAACGGAACCTCGGTTCCGACCAGTCCGTTCGCGACCTCGTTGATCGTCCCGTCCCCGCCGAATGCGACAACCATGTCCCAGGCTCCGTCACGCGCTCCACGACCGATCTCGATCGCGTGGTCCCTTCGCGCGGTTGCCTCCACCTCTACTTCGAAGCGGCCCTGGAGCGCGTAGATCACCAGGTTGCGGAGCCGGTCGGAAACGGTCGTCGCGTGCGGATTGACGATGACCAGTATCCGTCTCTGCCTGCCAGTCTCGGTCATCACACGGCTTCGAAGATCAGGATGCCGTCCCGCTCGTGCTCGGTTACCAGGCCTTCCTCCTGGAGGACGTCCGCATGCCCGACCACCTCGGACAGGGTGAGGTAGGCCTGAGTAACCGCGACGTCACCCCAGATTGCAGCCGCCACATCGTGGGCGCTTCGCGGCTCTTCCTCGATGATCTTGAGCACCTTGCCCCTGCGCCGCTCCTGGGCCTTCAGATAGGAGTCGATCAGCCCGACGTGATCGGTGATCGGGTCGCCGTGGCCGGAGAGCATCAGGGTGATGTCCATCTCCCGTGTCTTCCGGAGCGAAGCGGCGTAGTCGATCAGTGAACGGGTCCTCCCGGGTGACCCATCGAGCGGACGGGCGATCAGCGGGTTCGATGAAATGTGCGAGAGGAGGTGGTCGCCCCCGAAGCAGAATCCGGTCTCGGGCTCGAAGAAGATCGTGTCGGACGGGCTGTGTCCGGGACGGTGGTGGACCTCGAGTTCGAGGCTTCCGAACCTGGCCCGCTCACCCTCAGGGAGTGGTAGATCGACCGCCACGTCGTCCCCCAGGTCCCTGTAAGTCTCCGCGATCGCCCTCAGTCGGTTAGCGATCTCGGCGGAAACGCCGTAGCGGACCATCAGCTGAACGGCCATCTCGTTCTCCGAGAGGGCATATCGGTCGAACTTCGCCAGGCGATCGACCGCCTTGTCCAGCGCCGCCACTTGGGCACCCGAGCGCTCGGCCACCGCCCGGATGTTGCCGATGTGGTCGATGTGCTCGTGGGTCGCGACGATCAGGTCGAGGTCTTCGACCGAGTGGCCGGTTCGCTCCACTGCGTTTTCGAGCTCCTCGAGGGAGTCGCCCGATCGGGGTCCGGCGTCGATGAGGGTCAGCGGGTCGCCTTCCACCAGGTAGCAGTTCACCCTGCCGACGGCGAACGGGGTCGGGATCGAGAGCAGGTGGACGCCGCGCTCCCGCGCCTCCGACAGTGCAGCTTCGGGATCGACCTCAGTCGCCACGGATCTCCGCCAGCAACGCGTCCCTGCGCTCCTCCATGTCGCCTTCCGATACCAGGGACTCGAGGTTCAGCCTCAACAACGGTTCCGTGTTCGAGGCTCGCAGGTTGAAGTGCCAGTCCGGGTAGTCGACCGACAGACCATCGAGCTCGTCGACCAGCCCGTCTGAATGCAGGGCCTTGACCCGCTCGATCACCCCCAGGGGATCATCTACTTCCGAGTTGATCTCCCCGGAGATGAAGTAGCGCGAGCGGTATCCCTGGATCAGCTCGGCCAGGGACTTACCCGACCGCGAGATCAGCTCGAGCATCAGCAGGGCGGGGAGCGTCCCGGAGTCGGCGTTGAAGAACTCCCTGAAGTAGTAATGCCCCGAGACTTCCCCACCGAAGATCGCTCCCTCCTCACGCATCCGGGCCTTGAAGAAGGCATGCCCGACTCGCGAGAGCGCGGTCCTGCCACCGTTGGCGGCAACCGTGTCAGGCACGGCCCTGCTCGACCGAGGGTCGTACAGGACGCAACCCCCGGGATCGCGGGCCAGCATCGCCTCTGCGAGCAGGGCGCAGATGAAGTCGCCGTCGCAGAAGGCCCCGGTGCCGTCGATGAAGAAGCAGCGGTCTGCATCCCCGTCCCAGGCGATCGCCAGGTCGGCTTTGGCTTCGGTCACCGCCGCCGAGACTGCCCGTCGGTTCTCTTCGAGCAGCGGATTCGGCTCATGGTCGGGGAATGTCCCGTCCGGCTCGAAGTAGGTCGGGACAACCTCTAGGTCGAGCTCCTCGAGTATCGGACCGACCATCGGTCCGGCCATCCCGTTTCCGCCGTCGACCACGACCTTGAGGGGGCCGATCGTCGCGGGGTCGACCAGGGAGAGGGCCTTCTGCCTGAACTCCGGAGCGATATCGACCTCCTCTACCGACCCCGTACCGGGCCTTTCCGGGATCTCCGCCTCGATCAGCGACTCGATCTCACCGATCCCGGCGTCACCCGAGAGGGCAAGGGCCCCTTCCCGGACGAGTTTCACTCCGGTGTAGGCAGCCGGATTGTGCGAGGCGGTGACCATCGCGCCGCCGTCCAGGTCCCTGCTCCCCACCAGGAAATAGAGCATCTCGGTGGCGACCATCCCGGCGTCGAGCACCCTCGCGCCCTGTTCGATCATTCCCTCCCTGAGGGCCGCGGCCATCTCCGGAGCACTCAACCTCATGTCCCTGCCCAGTCCCACCATCAGATCCTCAGGCCTCTTCCTACGTAGCCCGGCCAAGACTTCGATGAAGGCACGTCCGATCTCCCTTGCGTCGTCCTCGTCCATCTCGGAGCCGTGGATGCCCCGGATGTCGTAGGCCTTGAAGATCCCGCTCACTGTTCGAGGTTCCCGGATTCGCCCCCGAAGGCCCCCAGCATCACCCGGTAGCTGTCCTCCAAGGACTGGGGCATGACCCGATGGTCGGCGATCACGGGCATGAAGTTGGTGTCGCCTCCCCACCTCGGCACCACGTGCATGTGGATGTGGTGCTCGACCCCGGCTCCGGCTGCCCGCCCCTGGTTGAAGCCCACGTTGAAGCCGTGGGGCCGGT
>CAITDZ010000034.1 GCA_903891285.1 uncultured Solirubrobacterales bacterium | reverse complement strand
GGTGGTCGGCTTCGGCCAGTACCTGACCCGTGAGCTCTTCTGGAACGAGGCAGTGATCCGCACCAACGACTTCCACGTCTACTTCCGGGTCAACTCGCTGTTCTGGGATCCGAACATCTATGGCCGCTACCTCGCCCTGGTGATCACCGTGGTCGTCGCGGCGATCGCCTGGGTCCGGGACCGGAGTGCCGCCCTCTGGCTCTCGGCGCTTGCCTTCGTCCTCTGGCTGGCCCTGGTCACCACCTTCTCCCAGTCGAGCTTCCTCGCGCTGATCGCCGGGATCGCGGCGGTGGTCGCC
This sequence comes from uncultured Solirubrobacterales bacterium, assembly GCA_903891285.1. Taxonomy (GTDB): domain Bacteria; phylum Actinomycetota; class Thermoleophilia; order Solirubrobacterales; family 70-9; genus 67-14. The sequence goes on along the minus strand of CAITDZ010000034.1, from coordinate 2,344 downwards.
CTCCGGTGGAACCTTCGGGCCGTGCTGGCCGGGCTCGCCGTGGTGGTCGCACTCGGGGTCGCCTTCCTGGCGCTGGGGGGTGGCGTTCTCAAGTTCGACTTCGACCGGCTGAATCCCCAGACCGGCGGCCGGGCGAACCTCGTCACCGGTGGCGTCGAACTGTTCGTCGACCGACCGCTCCTCGGTTATGGCGCCGGCTCGTTCGCGGTTGCATTCCAGGAGGAGGTCGCTGGTCCGGATGCTCCAGTGGCCGAGTCCCACACCGAGCCGGTCACGGTTGCCGCCGAGACCGGTGTCGTCGGCCTCGCCCTGTACTTGGGCCTGGTCGTCTCTTCCCTCTTCGTCCTGCTGACGGGCTTCCGTACTGAGATGCCCGGGATCTCGAGGGCCGGGGCCGGTGGTGAGTCCGGTCGGGGGCCGCCGGTCGCCCGGGCGGCCGTCTTCGCGGCCTATCTGGGGCTGCTCGTCCACACGATCTTCTATGCCGGCTACCTGAACGACCCGGCCACCTGGGTTCTGCTCGCGGTTGGGTACAGCCTGGCCTTCAGATGTCGGGCTACCTGAGGCGACTCGCAGGGACCGGGGCCGCCTACACGGCCGCGAGCGTCATCTCGAAGCTGATCGCGGTCGCCCTGCTGCCGCTCTATACCCGCTTCCTCACTCCGGCCGACTATGGCGCTGCCGAGGTCATGTTCGCCGCAGTCGTCGCGATGAGCATCGTGATCAGGTTCGGTCTGATCGAGTCCCTGCTCCGCTTCTACTACCGGGCGGGTGAGGACCCGGACCGGGTCGTCTCGACCTCGTTCGCAGCGCTCTTCTGGGCCGGGACGCTCGCCGTGATCATCCTTATGCCCTTCGCCGGGGGCATCTCCGAACTCCTGCTCGGGGTCGACCAGACACGGCTCGCCCAGATTGCGCTCGGCGGACTCTGGGTGCTCACCCTCTCTGAGTACCTGCTGACCCTGTTCCGGCTCGACGAGGAGGCCCGGCAGTTCTTCGTCGTGACGATGCTCTCGGTCCTCCTGACCATCCCGGTCACGGTCGTTCTGGTCGTCTTCCTGGAGATGGGTGCCGAGGGACTCCTGCTCGGCTCCTACGGGACCGGCCTGATGATCGTCCTCGGCCTGATCTTCTGGCACCGCCACCGGCTCTCGCTGGTCTTCGACCGGGAGCTCCTGAAGAAGCTGCTCCGGTTCGGCCTGCCGACAATGCCGGCCGAGCTCTCGCTCTACTCGCTCAACTTCATCGACCGGATCCTGGTCGCCCGCTTCCTCGGCCTGGCCGAGGCCGGCCTCTACTCACTCGCGGTCAAGATCTCGCAGTCGGTAAACGTGCTGGTGAGGGGCTTCCAGCTCGCCTTCCCGCCGCTCGCCTACTCGATCACCGACGACGACGAGGCCCGCCGGGCCTACTCGGTGATCGTCACCTGGTTCGCGGTGCTTATGGCCTTCGTCGTCGCGGCCGTCTGGCTGACCGCGCCCTGGATCGTCCGGATCTTCGCCGCCCCGGACTACTTCCCGGCGGTCGAGGCGGTCGGTCCGGTCGCCGCCGGGACCGCGCTCTATGCCCTCTACATGGTCCTGCTGGTCGTCCTGGGCCGAACCGGCCGGACCGAGTTCAACTTCCCGGCGACCCTGGCCGGAGTCGGGACGAACATCGTCCTCAACGTGATCCTCTTGCCGAAGCTGGGCATCCTCGGGGCCGGGATCTCCCTCGCAGTTTCATATCTGGTGGTCCTCGTCCTGATGTTCATCTTCACCCAGAGGCTCTTCCCGGTTCCCTACGAGTGGGGCAGGCTGGCCAAGGCGATCGGCGCGGCGGCCGCAGTGGTCGCGATCGGGACGCTGTTCGTTCCAGACGACGGCCTCGCCCCGCTCGCCCTCCGGCTCCTCCTGCTCGCTGCGCTGCCCGGCCTGATGCTCCTGCTCGACTTCTTCACCCCCGAGGAGCGCCGCTACCTCGCCCTCCTTCGCCGGCCCGGCGAACTCCGGGCCAAGCTCGCCGAAACTGCCGGGAAGGGCGAGCCGGACGCCCCCGACCGGGGGCTTCCCGAGGTCTACGAAGTCGAGCAGATGAATGAGGACATGAGGGAGTGAGGGCGCGCTAGGTCGCGGCTTCCGACCGGTCGCGCAGGCTTTCGCCCCGGCCGGGGAGGAGCGCCTGGCGGGCATGGGCCCGGTAGACGCTCGCCGGAGCCCCCGGGAGCAGCAGGGCGACCACCGACCGGACCGCGTAGCTGAACGAGGTCAGAACCCGGACCGCGAGGGCGGCGGCCCTGGAGTGGTGCTTCCTCATGTAGATGTCGCGGTTTCGATGGAACTCGACGATCCGCGGCAGACCGGCC
>CAITDZ010000033.1 GCA_903891285.1 uncultured Solirubrobacterales bacterium | reverse complement strand
CCTCCGGCTCTGGCGCCAGGAAATCCGGAGTGGCGTCCGGAACACCGCCAGCCACGGCCCCGGGTTCATCGGCGACGCGGATTGGGGACGTCTCCTGTCCGACCACGATTCGCCGGATGGGGGGTACACCGGGGCGGCCTTCGCTGACCACCCCGCCGTCAGCGATCTCACTCTCCGGGTAGCTCTCCGGTCCGAGGTCGAAGTCCAGGTCTCGTTCGGTACTCATCTGCTTGGGCCCTTTCTTCCGAAGAGGTTGACTAGGAGGTTCAGGGTGATCGCGATCATCAACAGGACGAAGGCAGCCGCATAGGCCTTGTCGGGGGCGTTGCCCTCCCCGGCCGGCGAGTTCACGTAGACGTAGCTGGTCAGGGTGCTGCCGGTACCGCGCAGCACGTCGAGAGCCGGGATCGCCCCCTCGGGTGCGAGCTGGAGGGATGCTCCCAGGAGGACCACGACGACCGCAGTCTCCCCGACGATCTGGGCCATTCCCAAAGTGGTCCCGGTCGCTATGCCGGGTCGGGCCGCAGGGATCAGCACGCGCCTTATGGTCGAGGCCTTGTCCTTGCCAAGCGCATAGGAGGCCTCCCTCAGGTGTTTTGGAATCGAGTTGAGGGCTTCGCGCGTACCCCCGACCACGAAGGGAAGTGCGACCAGCGACATGATCGCGCCAGCGGCGAAGAACGACCGGCCGAACACGGCGCCGCCCTCGGCAGTGAAGGAGAACGGGGCCATCAGCGAGGTCTGGAAGATCAGCAGGCCGAAGATCGCAAGGGCGATCGAGGGTGCCCCGACGATCATCTCCGTGCCGGCTTCGACCATCCGGGCGAGCCAGGCCGGGCGCCCGTACTCGGTGAGCCAGACCGCGATCCCCACCCCGGCCGGGGCCGCGATGGCGGTACCGAGCACGGTCAGGATCAACGTCCCGATCATCGGGTCGAGGAAGCCGCCCGTCTCGGACTGGTCGACCGCGGGAGTCGGACTCGTCGTCAGCATGTCGAGATTGATGAACTGAAGGCCTTTGACGGCCATGTAGACGGTTATCGCGAAGGCGACGAGGCAGAGGAAGATTCCGGTCACCCAGGCGGTACCGAGTCCGACCCGGTCGAGGATGCTCCAGTTCCCGCTCGCCCCGATCTTCTTTCGTCGCCGCCCGGGTCCCCGACCGGGGCGGTCTCGTCGAACGCCCGCACCGACCCCGCCACGGGATCCTGGCCCTCCGGGACTGCCTGCCTGCGCCACCCGCCTCACCGTGCGCTTATGCTCGTTTTGCTGAGCGAGGCCCGGGCGATCCAGCCGGCGAGGGAGAAGAGCGCGGTCGAGAATAGGAGGATGAAGCCGAAGGCGTACATCGTTTCGCCGAACGGCTTGACCGACAGACCCTCCTCGCCGTCGAGGATGGTCGGTGCGAGCGGCCGATTCGGCTCGAGGAAGAAGAGGAGGCCGTCGAGCGGATTGGGGGCAAACCCGATCGAGCCGGCAACCATCGCGAGCATGACGGCTTCACCGAGCGCCCGGGCGATCCCGAGAACGAGAGCGGCAACGATGGCCGGGCGGACCGCCCGAAGCGAAACCGTGACCATCGCACGCCAGCGGTTGACTCCCAGGGCGATCGCCCCCTCTCTCCAGGAAACTGGGACCTCTCGGAGGGAGTCGACGATGATCGCGATCGTGATCGGCAGGATCATCACGGTCAGGATCAGCACGGCGGCGAGGACACTGGTTCCGTCCAGCTGGATCACGTACCGGACCGACTCCCGCATCGACTCGGTGATGAAGGTGTCGGCGATGAACGGAACTACGACGAGGATCCCGAGCAGGCCATAGACCACCGATGGAACGGCAGCGAGGAACTTGACCACCGGTTCGATCAGCGCCTGCAGCCTCGGAGGGGCGAACTCGACTATGAAGACCGAGGAGAAGATGCCGATGAAGGAGGCAAGGACCACCGACAGCCCGGTAACGACGATCGTCGCCCAGATCAGCGGCCATGCCCTCAGGGTGTAGACGAAGTTCGCGGCGTCGGCCGGTGAGTTGAAGATCGCCGCCAACTGCTCATCGACGTTCCCGCCCGCCCCGAACCAGGCAAGCCCGTTTGCCGCAAACGAGGGCCAGGCCTTGATCAAAGTGAAGATCAACATCCCGGCCAGGAAGAGAAGGACCGTAGAAGCCAGCGCGCCGAGCAGAAGCTCGACGCGCCGGTTCGTACGGTCCTCTTCAGCCGGTTGGTCGACCGGCGTTGGCAGGGTTGCGGACTCCAAACTAGACCCTGGCTATCCGCATCCCTTGACGGCCCCTACTTGAACGGGACCCACTCCCGTGCAGCTATGGCGAGGGCCTTCTTGTTGTTGCGGATCCAGTTGATCCACTTGGCCACTGCCGCGGTCGGAGTGCCCCTCGTGACCAGGTAGAGCGGACGGGTGCCCGGATACTGACCGGACTTTGCCGCCCTCAGGTCACACGGAACGCCCTTGTAGTTGGCGATCTTCACGCCATCGGTGAAGGCGAGAGAGACGTAGCCAACTGCCTGGGGGTCGCGGGCGACCTGCTGCTGGATCAGGCCGTTCGACGCCTTCTGGGAGGCGCCGGAGAAGATTCTCGTGCTGCCCATGAAGATCTTCTCGAACGCATCCTGGGTGCCAGAGGCCGCGGTTCGGATGACGACGTTGATCGTCCCCCGTGCGTTGGCCCCCGATACCTGGTTCCAATCACGGACGCTACCGCCGAACACGTTCCTCACCATCTGCTCGGAGAAATCGGAGACTCCGTTCGAGGGATGGGTCGCAATGCAGAGCGCATCCTTGGCGATCTCGCTAAAGACGAGTCCGCCCGGATCGGATGCCTTTGGCGTCCTCGAGGACATTCCTACGCTGACCCGGCCACGGGCCACGTCGGAGACCCCAATATCGGAGCCACCCTGGAGGATCTTGAAGCCGACATTCCTGCCCTGCTTCGACTTGACGTATCCCTTCGCCAGAAGGGTCACCAGCGGTGCGACCGTGGTCGAGCCACTGATCGTGATCGTGGTCCTAGCCTGGGCGGCAGCCGGCATCGCCAACAGGGCGAGTGCGGCCACCATCAGGCCAAGCAGTGTTGCCTTGCCTTTCATCTCTTTCCTTCTCCTTGTCATTTCGCTTTTCGCTGCCACTCTTCCCGCGTCCCCCTGACCCCGCCCTGCCTCGGAGTGCGAGGTCGGCGAATGCGAAAAGTTCGTTTGGTCGCTTGCCCTAACGGCTCGCCTTCACCGCTGCCTGGGCCCGACGGCACTTCGCCTGGGCCATGGTCTTGGCTTTGGTGCCAGGAGCAAGCCGCTTCGCCTTGTCGCAGGCCTGCTTCGCCTTGACCTTGGGGTTGAGGACCTTGCACCTGATCTCCTTGTTGCCCAGGGCGACCGGCTCGGCGGCTATCTGCCACTTGGTGGTGGTGGGCGGTGTCACCGTGGTGTTCTCCTCGGTGTACTCGTAGACCGGCACGATCCAGAACTGCGGCTGGTCATTGGCATCACATATCGGCTCGAAGGTCGAGAGTCCGGCCTTCATCGTGTTACCGGCCGTCAACTTCGCCGTGCCCCGCCGTCCGTAGCAGGAGAAACCCCATCCGGGGATGCTGGAAAGACAGAAGAAGTCTTCACCTATCGCCGGCTCGCCGTCCAGCCCCACGCCGATCGGCTCGCTGATCGTTGCGTCGACCTCCCGATTGGAAACGATCGAGAAAGCGCGGAGGTCGCGGTTGCACTTGAACTCGTAGTGGTACGGGTACTCGGCATCCTCGGCGTTGGGCAGGACCTTGCCCCCGCACTGGATTCCGGCCTCGATCTCCTGGGCCGAGGCGGTGCCAGCTCCGACAGAGCCGACAACTGTAGCGGTGAGAGCCGCCACTGCCGCGATCAGCGCGATCCTGATCCTGCGCATGGGGTCCAACTCAACCCCCGTCGTGTATTCAGTCACTTTGTTCTCCTTGGACTCGGTTGGCCTAGGACAGGCCCTTTCCCTGCCTTCACCGGAGAGTGTGGGGCAGAGACGCAGGGGGCTTGTTACGGGGCTGGCAACAACTTGTGAAAAGTTGTTTCCGACCCCCTGGCGCGGGTCCTCTCGTCGGCCATCATCTAACCCCTCGAGCGCGGGTCCTGGCAGCCGGGGGCGCACTCACCCTCGTCGTCCCTCCTCGGTGAGCCAATCCCCGGCCCGTCCATTAAGAGCCGGTGGTCGACCATCCAGGGACCAACCCCTCCGGCGCGGGTCCTGGCAGCCGGGGGCGCACTCACCCTCGTCGTCCCCTCCTCGGGGAGTACATCCCCCGGCTACCTCCCGCGCCCGGGGAGCCAGTGCCCTGAGGAGGGAAGACCGAATCACCTGGGAGTTCATGGCAGGGGGGTCGGGTAGGTGCGAGTGGG
>CAITDZ010000032.1 GCA_903891285.1 uncultured Solirubrobacterales bacterium | reverse complement strand
CGGGTGGTACGCGATCGACGAACGCTCGCCCGAACCCCACCGGGGAGAGTCCCCGGACGGGGCGACCGATCTCTCCCGCAGGCTGGCCGAAGAAGGCGCGAACCGCGAGGTCGATCGCGACGAACACGCCCGAACGGGGATCAAGCGATGAGCGAAGGGATCCGATTCCGCGAGGCCCTCGGCGATGCGATGGCCGAAGAGATGAGGCGCGACCCGGACGTCTTCGTGATCGGCGAGGACGTGGCCGTCTTCCAGGGATCGTTCAAGGTGACCGAAGGCCTGCTCGAGGAGTTCGGCGAGCGCCGGGTGGTCGACTCCCCGATCTCGGAGAACTCGCTGGTCGGCCTCGGGGTCGGCGCCGCGATGGCGGGCCTCAGGCCGGTGGTCGAGCTGATGACTGTCAACTTCGCCCTGCTGGCGCTCGACCAGATGGTCAACCACGCCGCCGCGATCCCCTACATGTTCAACGGCCAGGTGAAGGTGCCGCTGGTGATCCGAATGCCGGGAGGGGGCGGCCACCAGCTGGGCCCAACCCATTCCCACTCCTTCGAGGCCCTCTTCCTCCAGATACCGGGCCTCCTGGTCGCATGTCCATCCACCCCGGCCGATGCCAAGGGGATGCTCAAGGCAGCGATCCGCGACGACAACCCGGTCATCTTCATCGAGCACGAGAGCCTCTACGGGATGCGGGGTGAGGTTCCCGAGAGTGAGGAGGTGGTCAACTTCGGCCGGGCGGCGATCAGGCGGGAGGGCTCCGACGTGACCATCGTCGGGATCCTCAAGATGGCCCACGTCGCCGAGGAAGCGGCGCGAATCCTCGCCGAGGAGCACGGAATCGAGGCCGAGGTGATCGACCCGCGCACCCTGAGGCCGCTCGACCTCGACTCGATCCTCGACTCGGTCCGAAAGACCAACCGGGCCGTGATCGTCGAGGAGGGCTGGCCCCATGGTGGGGTAGGTGCGAACCTCTCGACCCTGATCACCGAGCAGGCCTTTGACCACATGGACGCCCCGATCCAGCGGGTGACCGGGGCCGACGTCCCGATGCCGTATTCGAAGCGCCTGGAACAGGCGGCGATCCCCCACGCCGGGAGCGTGGTCGAGGCGGCCCTGGCAACGATGGAGGGGGCCCGGTGACCGACCGGATCGTGATGCCCCGGCTCAGTGACTCGATGGAGGAGGGGGTGATCCTGAACTGGCTGAAAGAGGACGGCGACCAGGTCGAGGTGGGCGACGAGCTGGTCGAGATAGAGACCGACAAGGCCAGCATGGTCTACGAGTCGGACCTGGCCGGGGTGCTCGAGATCCTCGTTCCGGCCGGGGAGACCAGGCCGATCGGGGAGCCGATCGCCACCGTGTCAAAGGACGGGGGGCGCCCTTCGACTGGGGGTGCCCCGACCGAACCGACCGAGACCGTGGCCGACGGGTCCCCCACGATCGGGGAGCCGACGCCCGCGGAAACGGCACCCAAACCACCTGACAAGCCCCTTCCAGAGCCCTCCTCCGCCGAGGAGGCCGAACGCATCCGGATCTCCCCGCTCGCTGCCAGGCTAGCCCGGG
>CAITDZ010000031.1 GCA_903891285.1 uncultured Solirubrobacterales bacterium | reverse complement strand
ATCTTCCGTGCGTCGCCGTCGCTCTCCGACATCGTCCGGCAGTCTAGTCACGGCACGACCCCTGGCGCTTCGTGATCAGGCCGTAACTCGGGCGCCCTTCGGGTGTCTTAGGGACGAGGAGCCGGATCCGCCACACTTGGATAAGTGAATACGCACCCCGCCATACGACCAGTCCTTTCGAGGACCGTGCTCCGCGGAGCGATCGCGGCCGTCCTCCCTGCCCTCGCCCTCGTTTCTCTCGTCGGCGCGTCGGTCGAGCGGGCCGAGGGTTCGCCGAAGAGGTGTTTCGGCAAGAAGGTGAATCGCGTCGTAAAGGCGGATGGAGTTCGCGTGAGGGTCGGCTTTCGTGACGTCGTTTGGGTGAGTGGCGAGCGGACCACCGTGATCGGCAAGCCTTACAGCACGATCTGCGCCGGTGACGGAACCCAGACGATCAGGGCCGGCAAGGGCCGGTCACAGACCGATGCCGGACCCGGTGACGACCGGATCGTGCTGCACCCGTCGAGCAACCTGAACAAGGTTCGTGGTGGTACCGGGAACGATTCGATCACCGGGTCGAACGGTCACGACATCGTCCTGGCCGGTCCCGCAGTAAAGGAGGGCGATACCGACACCGTTGATGGGGGTGGGGGCAACGACCGGCTAAGGGACCTCGGCGGGGTGGGCAACCTGCTCTTCGGCCAGAACGGCTCCGACCGGATGACGAGTGCCGGGGTCGCCATCTCGGAGGTCCACGGAGGCAACGGGACCGACTTCCTCTACTCGAACGGAGGTGGATCGAGGGAGACCGTGCTCGAGAAGCTCTTCGGTGAGCGGGGTAACGATCGCCTCTACGGCGACCGCCTGCCCAACAACGGCCCGGCCTTCTTCGATCCCGGTCCGGGCGACGACTGGGTAAAGGGGACCCCGGCCGACGACACCGCTGTGTTCAACTCGGGGATCAAGAAGGTTTTCACCAATGGCGGGAACGATCTGGTCGTTGCGGCTTCATTCGGTAGGGCGACGGTGGACGGTGGAACCGGGATAGACACGATCTCTTTCGCAACCCACACGCCGCCCGGCTATCGGAAGACGAGCGGGGTGTACGTGAACCTCGCCGACGGGGTCTCGATCGGCGCGAGCCGTTTTGCCCTGGCGAACTTCGAGGATGTGATCGGGTCCTCGTTCGACGATGAGCTGGAGGGGTCCCCCGGGGTGGTGAACACGATCGAGGGAGGGCTCGGAAACGACGACCTGACGGGTTACGGGGGAGACCCCGACACAGGGAATGGCGGAATCGGCATCAACGAGTGCCGGGGCTTCGAGATCTCGATCGACTGCAACGATGACTCCCCCGGGAACTTCGACACCACCGGCCCCGTGGTCGACATCGACGAGAGTGGTGTCTTGACGGTCATCGGGAGCGCCCGTGCCGACACGGTGGGAGTCGAGTACGACGTTGCGACCCAGCGGTACACGGTCCAGACGGATCCCGCACCGGTCGCCGGTGGGCTTTGCGACCAGCCGGCTACGGGAGGGAACCAGGTCAGCTGTCCCGCAGCGCGTCAGAACCTCAATGGCCTGATCGCCTACGGCGGCAACGGGGACGACGCGATCACGATAGGCAACTCCGTCCCGACCTCGGTCACGACGACGATCAATGGGGGATCGGGCAGGAATGTCCTGATCGGGGGCGAGACCAAGGACTTCATCTCCTCCGACGTCGGCGATTCGGCCGGAACCGTGATCGACGGTCGCGGGGGCTCCGACTTGCTCTACCTCCGGGACGACGTGAATATCTCCGGAGGGTCCGGGTCGGACGTCCTCCATGTGGCCAACCCCTGTGTCGGTGGGTACATCTCGGGCGGACCGGACAAGGACAACCTCGTCTTCGCCGCTGCAACCCGTGGGATCCGGGCCGACTTCGGCAAGGCTTACGCCGAGTGGGCGGTGGGCGGCTGCTCCTCCGGACGGCTGTCGCTGGACCACGACATCGAGAACCTCGAAGGGTCTTCGCACGACGACTTCCTCACACTCGGGCGGAAGTACCCGACCCAGGACGGAATCGGTGGCCTGCTCGGCCGGGAGGGGATCGACTACCTCAACAGCCGGAATGGCAAGCGGGACAATGTGACGACCGGGTCAGGTGGAAGGAAGAACACCGTCGTGGCCGACCGGATCGACCGGATCACCTGGGGCTGGGGCCTCGCCGGCTACTGATCCCCATGAGCGCTGGCGAATAACCTCAGGCGACAGTGAAGCGGGAGTTCACCACCGCAGAGACCGACCCCGGACGCCTGGCCCTCACCCTGAAGGCCGTGGTGGTGCCGCGGCCGATCGCCTGGATCTCGACCGTCTCCGCCGATGGGGTCACCAACCTCGCACCGCACTCCTTCTTCACCGTCGCTTCGGAAGTCCCGCCAATTGTCCAGTTCACTTCGATCGGCTCGAAGGACACCCTCGCCAACGTCGAGCAGACCGGTGAATTCGTGGTCTGCCTGGCCGGCAGGGAGCTCCTGGCCGAGGTGAACGGAAGCGGGACCAACTACCCGCCCGAGTTGAGCGAGTTCGAAGAGCTCGGCATCGAGACCGAGCCCTCCGGGAAGGTCACCCCGCCGCGGGTCAGGAGGTCGCCTGCCGCCATCGAGTGCCGACTCGCCGGAACGGTGCCCTTCGGCAACGCGACGGTGGTCTTCGGCCAGGTCGAGTCGATCGCAATCGATGAAGAGGTGCTCGACGATGATCACCCCGACGTCAGGAGACTCGATCCCATGGCCCGCCTGGGGAGGAACGAGTGGACGACCCTGGGGGAGGTCCTCGAACTCGACCGGATCCCGTTCCGGCCGACTACTCCCCGAGGGTGAATGAACCGGTATCGGTGTTGAACCGGGCCAGGCCTTCCCGCCTGGCCTCCTCTACCACCGCCTCGGCCACCTTCGGCGCGACCTCCCGGTCGAAGACCGACGGGATGATGTAGTCCTCGGAGAGCTCGTCGTCGGTGATCACCTCGGCGATCCCCCTGGCGGCCGCCATCTTCATCTCTTCGGTTATCTGCGGGGCCCCGGCATCGAGCGCGCCGCGGAAGATCCCCGGGAAACAGAGCACGTTGTTGATCTGGTTGGGGAAGTCGGAACGGCCAGTGGCCATGATCCTCACGTACTGCTCGGCCTCCTCCGGCATGACCTCCGGGTTCGGGTTCGCCATCGCGAAGACGATCGCATCCCGGTTCATCTTCGCCAGGGACTCGGGCTGGATCACTCCTGGGCCGGAAAGCCCGATGAACAGGTCCATCCCCTCCAGCAGGTCGTCGGGCTGGCCCTCGAGTTCGTCCGTATTCGAGTTCTCCGCGAACCACTTCTTGATTCCGGTCATCTCACCCGACTGGTAATCGGCCCGGGATTTCGAGACCGCCCCGGAGCGATCGCACCCGACTACGTGGCTGACCCCGGCCGCGAGCATCATTTTGGTCACCGCGATTCCGGCTGCCCCCAGCCCAACCACGAGGACCCTGAGTTCCTCGATCGGCTTCTCGATGATCCTCAGGGCGTTGAACAGGGCCGCCATCGTCACCACGGCGGTGCCGTGCTGGTCATCGTGGAATACCGGGATGTCGAGGCTCTCCTTCAGCCGCTCCTCGATCTCGAAGCAGCGGGGTGCGGCGATGTCCTCGAGATTGACTCCGCCGAAGGTCGGTGCGATCAGCTCGACCGTCCGGACGATCTCGTCGGGATCGGTAGTCGAGAGGCAGATCGGGAATGCGTCGACGCCGGCGAACTCCTTGAACAACATCGCCTTGCCTTCCATGACCGGCATGGCGGCCTCGGGACCGATGTCACCGAGACCGAGCACGGCCGTACCATCGGAGACGACCGCGACGGTGTTCTTCTTGATCGTGTACTCGAATGCGCGGGCCGGGTCTTCGTGGATGAACGAGCAGACCCGCGCTACGCCAGGCGTATAGGCCATCGAGAGGTCATCACGGGTCTTCAGCGGGTACTTGTTCTCGACCGTCACCTTGCCCCCGCGGTGCATCTGCATGGTCCGGTCGGTGTATTCGACCACCCGGGCTCCCTTGATCGACCCGATTGAACTGAGGATGCGCTCCCAGTGATCGCTGTCGGTTGCGTCGATCGTGAATTCGCGGACCTTCTTGCCCTCCCCGCCTGCGCCGGGGATCAGGTCGACCCCGGCGATCTGGCCGCCTGCTTCGGCGATCGCTGCGGTGAGACGCCCGAGGGGCTCCCTCCGGGCATCGAGCTCGACCCGCACGGTGACGCTGTACTGGGCGCTTACGGTCGCCATCAGACGACTATACGAACTCCCATCGGGTCGGCGAACGGCGGACGCTCCCGGGGTCGAGAGGCTCATCTCCCGGCCCTATGATCGGGCGGTGACCGAGAACGGCGAACCGGGGGTCGAGGGCGGCCTCTTCCTGGTCGATGGGAACAGCCTCGCCTACCGGGCCTTCTTCGCCCTTCCGGATTCGATGGCGACCTCGGACGGCCGGCCGACCAACGCGATCTTCGGCCTCGCCTCGATGCTGGTCAAGCTGATCTCCGAGTACCGCCCGCGCCAGATCGTCGTGGCCTGGGATGCCGGAATGTCGGGGAGGGAGGAGGTCTACCCCGAGTACAAGGCCCACCGCCCGCCGAAACCCGACCTGCTCAGGGACCAGTGGCCTCATCTGGTCGAGCTGGTCGATGCCTTCGGGTACGCCAACGTCTCGGTCGAGGGCTACGAAGCCGACGACGTGATCGCGACGCTCGCAACCGAGGCGACCGACCGGGGCATCGACACCGTCGTGGTAACCGGCGATCGGGATGCTTTCCAGCTGGTCGGGGAGCACGTTCGGGTAATGGCGACCTCCAAAGGCATCACTGAGACCGTCCTCTACGACGAGTCCGGTGTCCTCGAGCGGTACGGCGTCAGGCCCGACCAGGTGACCGACCTGATCGGCCTCAAGGGCGACACCTCGGACAACATCCCCGGCGTCCCGGGGATCGGCGACAAGACGGCGGCCGCCCTGCTCGACGAGTTCGGCTCGCTCGAGGCCGTCCTCGAGAACGTCGAGAACGTCTCCGGGGCAAAGCGCAAACAGAACCTCGTCGAGCATGCCGAGGACGCGAGGGTTTCGAAACGGCTGGCGACCATGGTCACCGATCTCGACACGGGCCTCGACCTCGACCGGATCCTCGACCGGGAGGCCGACCGCTCCGGCCTTCGCTCATTCATGAGGAACTTCGAGCTGAAGGCTGCACTCGAACGCCTCGAGAAGGCGCTCGGCGACGGAGTGATCCCCCACGACGACGGGACGGATTCCGGAGGGGAGGAGGTCGACCTTCCGGCTCCAGAGGTAGCGGAAGGGGGTCTCTCCGACCTGGGGGAAGGACCGCTGGCGCTGCTCTCCGACGATGGCGGCTGGGTCGCTACCGATGGCGAGACGACCGTGGTCGGCGACGGACCGGTAGGCGAACTAGCCGGTCAGCTCTCAGGAAGGGAAGTCATGACCCATGACGCAAAGGCGGTCCTGGGTGGTCCGGGGGGTGCCTACGAGAATCGTGGGAAGGACGGCTTCGAGCTGGTCCACGACACGAGGATCGGGGCATGGCTGATCGAGCCGAATCGGAGGGGATACGACCTGGAAGACCTTGCCCCCGGGGCAACCGGTTCCTCGTCCGGGGAAGAGGCACAGCTGGCACTCGATACCGGCGAGGGGCGTTCCCCCGAAGATGCCTCCCGAGCGGTGGCCGCTGTCCGGGGGCTGGCGGGTGAGCAGAAGGAGACCCTGTCAGGAATGGACCTCGAAGCCCTCTTCGTGGATGTCGAGCTACCCCTGGTCGAGGTGCTCGACTCGATGGAGCGGATCGGACTGAAGCTCGATACCGACCGCCTGGCCGAGATCGGCGATGGCATCGCGGCCGAGCTGGCCGAAATCGAGGAGGAGATTCACCGTCTCGCTGGCCATGAGTTCACGATCGGCTCCCCCCAACAGGTCAGTCAGGTCCTGTTCGAGGAGCTCGGCCTGACCAGGAAGAGAAAGGGGAAGACCGGTTATTCGACCGACGCCCGGGTCCTCGCCCAGATCCGCGAGGAGCACGAGATCGTCCCCCTGATCGAGCGGTGGCGGGAGCTGAGCAAGCTCAAGAGCACCTACCTCGATCCCCTGCCGAACATAATCGATCCCGCAACCGGGCGGATCCACACCACTTTCCAGCAGACCGCCACGGCGACCGGCAGGCTGTCGAGCACCGACCCGAACCTCCAGAACATCCCGGTCAGGACCGATCTCGGCCGGCCGATCAGGGGTTGCTTCGTGGCCGAGCCGGGCAATCTGATGGTCTCGGCCGATTACAGCCAGGTGGAGCTCCGGGTGCTCGCTCAGGTGGCGGATGACGACGTGCTCAAGGGCTTCTTCCGGGAGGGCCTCGACGTCCACCGGGCGACCGCGGCCCAGGTCTTCGAGATCGACCCCGAAGATGTGGACGACGCCCAGCGCTCCCGGGCCAAGATGGTCAACTTCGGGATCGTCTACGGCCTGACCGGCTTCGGGCTCGCCGATCGGCTGAACATCCCCCGGGCCGAGGGGGAGGAGTTCGTCTCGGCCTACCTCGAACGATTCCCGGCGATCCGCGAGTTCCGGGAGAAGGTCGTCGCCGAGGCGTCCGAATCCGGGTATGTCACGACCCTCCTCGGCAGGCGGCGCCCGATCCCGGAACTCGGCTCCGGTCAGCGCCAGAGGCGCCAGCTAGGCGAGCGGCTCGCGGTCAACGCGATCGTTCAGGGCACGGCCGCAGACATCATGAAGATCGCGATGCTGCGGTGCTTCGGGAGGCTTGCCGAGGATGGCCTCGAGAGCCGGATCGTGCTCCAGATACATGACGAACTTCTCTTCGAGGGACCAGAGGCGGAGGCCGAGACGGTCAGGGATCTGGCGATCGAGGAGATGGTCGGGGCATTCGATCTCGATCCGCCCCTCGAGGTGGATGCGGGCATCGGTCCGGACTGGCTCTCGGTCAAGTAGGCGAGCGGGGATTGGTGTCTGCCGACCTGGTCGCGGTGGGAATGGTCGCGGTCGGCCTGCAGCTTTCGCTCCAGGCTCCGGTCAACGGCGTCCTGGCCAGACGGACCGGCCCGATAGGTGCTGCCCTTGTCAGTTTCCTTATCGGCCTGGCCCTGATCGGCCTCCTGCTCCTGGTGACAGGGGAGGCCTCGGGCATGGCCGAACTCGACCGGATCGAGCCCTACGAGCTGGTCGGGGGACTCTGTGGTGCCGCCTACGTGGCGGCGGCCACCTTCGCGGTCGGGAGGATCGGGGCGGGGGCGATCGCGGCGGCCACCGTCGCCGGCCAGTTGACCAGCGGGATCCTCGTCGATCACTCCGGCTGGTTCGGCCTGGACTCTGACCCGGTGGGACCCCTCCGTCTGCTGGCGGTCCCGATACTGGTTTCCGGAGCACTTCTCGTCTCAGCGGATCGGCGAGGTGGCGGCCGAATCGGCCTCGGGACGATCAGGCCGCTTCCCCTGGGGCTGGTCTTCCTCGCCGGACTCGCGGTCGGGATCCAGCATCCCCTGAACTCTTCCGTCGCCGACGTGGTCGGTGACCTCGGTGCGGCCGAGCTGAACTTCGTGGTCGGGACGGTCGCACTCGGCCTCGTCCTCCTCCTCACCGGCGGCTTCGGGCGTCTGCGCAACGTCGCCGAGGCCCCACCCTGGTCCTTCGCCGGTGGGGCAATAGGTGCGGTGACGGTGATAACCAGCCTGGCCGCGGTCTCCTCGATCGGAGCATCCGTGCTGGCGGCGACGACGATAGCCGGGGCCCTGCTCGGGTCGGTCCTGATTGATCGCTTCGGCCTCGCAGGGGTTTCGGTCCGGCCGCTCGACCAACTGCGGATCCTGGGCCTGTTCCTGCTTGCGGCAGGCACGTTCCTGGTCCTCTGAAGTAGTCCATGTCGTAGCCTCGTAGTAACCGGATACACGGAAAGGCAGGACGGTTGAGGGTCCTCGAGAACTACATAGCTGGCAACTGGGTCCCCTCCTCGAGCGGGGAGCTCCACCCGGTAACCGATCCGGCGACCGGAGAAGTCCTCGCCGAGGTGCCCTTCTCCGATCGCTCCGACCTCGATGCTGCGGTCGCGGCCGCGAGGGAGGCGCTGCCGGCCTGGCGGGACGTCAGCACGATCGCCCGCGGCAGGCTGATGTTCGAGCTGAGGCAGAAGCTGGTTGCCCGGCGTTCCGACCTGGCTCGTTCGGTGACCGTCGAGATGGGCAAGACCCTTCCCGACGCCGATGCCGAGGTCGGTCGGATGATCGAAATGGTCGAGGCAGCAGCCGCCGTCCCGACCACGATGCAGGGAAGGATCCTCGAGGACGTTGCCCGCGGGGTCGACGCCGAGACGATCCGCCAGCCGGTGGGCGTCTGCGCGGGAATCGTCCCGTTCAACTTCCCGGCGATGGTTCCCTTCTGGTTCCTCCCCTTCGCGATCGCCTGTGGCAACACCTTCGTTCTCAAGCCATCCGAACAGGTTCCGTTGACCCAGACCCTCGCTTTCGAGATCCTCGACGAACTCGACCTTCCGCCCGGTGTGGTGAACCTGGTCAACGGGAGCCGGGCAGTGGTCGAGGGGATCCTCGAGCACCCCGGTATCGACGCGGTCTCATTCGTCGGTTCGGCCCCCGTCGCCCGGATCGTCTACGAACGGGCTGCCGCTACCGGCAAGCGGGTGCAGGCGCTCGGAGGAGCGAAGAACCACATGGTGGTCTGCCCCGATGCCGTGGTCGAACCGACCGTGAACGGCCTGATCGGGTCGGCGTTCGGTGCGGCCGGGCAGCGGTGTATGGCCGGCTCGGTGATCGTCACCGTAGGCGACGCCCACGAACGGATAATCCCGCCGCTGGTCGAGGCCGCCTCGGCGCTGAAGGTCGGCAACGGCCTGGAGGACGGGGTGGATGTCGGACCGGTCATCTCCGCCGAAGCCTGCGACCGGATCACCGACTGGATCGGCAGGGCGATCGATGACGGGGCGGTAGCGGTCCTCGATGGTCGCGAGCCGTCCGGCAACGCTGACGGCTCCTTCGTCGGGCCGACCATCCTCGATCGGGTCGAGCCCGAGATGCCGATCGTCTCCGAAGAGGTCTTCGGGCCGGTCCTGGCGGTAGTTCGTGCCGAGACGCTCGACGATGCGATCGAGATCGTCAACGCGAGCCCCTTCGGGAACGGGGTTTCGATCTTCACCGAGTCCGGGGCGGCCGTGCGGAAGTTTCGACACGACGTCGAGGCCGGGATGGTCGGGGTCAACATCGGTGTCGCGGCCCCGGTCGCTTTCTTCCCCTTCTCCGGCTGGAAGGCCTCGTTCCTCGGCGACATCCATGCCCACGGCCCCGACGCGGTCGATTTCTTCACCCGGAAGAAGACGGTCACCTCCCGCTACTTCTCGGGTGGTGCAACTTCCGGCTCCTACTTCGTCGAGCGCTAGGCGGCCCGGGCGAGGACCCGCCCCGCCGTGGCGGGCTCTCCGATCGCCCGGACGAAGCCCGGTGGGGCGAGGTCGAGGTATCGGGCGAAGGCCCTCGAGGCGAGACGCTCATCGGTCAACGAACCCAGGGCCGAGGGGAGAAGCCTCGGGGGAATTCGCGGAAGGGTTCGCTGGGCGGCGAGCAGGCCGTCGTACCGGAGGGCGTGCGAGCGCGAGAAACGGCCGTAATCGGCAAGCGCCCTCTCGCGTGTGGAACGCCCGGAAAGCACGTCGGCGAGCAGCGCGCCAAGGGCCAGACCGAAGTAGAGGGCCGGCCGGATCCCCTCCGCGGTCAGTGGGTAGCAGTGGCCGGCGGAGTCGCCCGCGAAGAAGACGCCGTCGGCGGTCGCCTCCCTCAGGCGGTGGGGGATCCAGTTTCCCTGCCAGGCCTCGGCTTCGACGCCCAGGTCCCCGGCCAGGGCCTCGGTCGGTTTCCTCACGTGGTACTCGGGGTCGAAGGAGCCCACCCCGACCCGGACCTCATCGCCGGCCGGAAACGACCAGCCGTAGCCGGCCGGGACGTACTCCCGCTCGATCCAGACCTCGAGGTCTTTCGAAGCTCCCCGTGGGTGCACCTCCAGGGCCCTCGAGAGGGGCGCCCCGGGCGGTGTTACGGCCATGGCCGGATCGAGGATCCGGCGCCAGCCCAGGGCATCGACCACCAGCGGTGCGCTCAGCCCACCCCGATCGGTCTCGACCGTGATCAGGCCATCCTCTTCGCCAGGAGCTCGACCGTTCACCTTGGCGGTCTCGAATCGGACCCCGGAGCGTTCCCACATCAGCTGGCAGAGCGCCGGATAGTCGAAGGTCGAGAACTCCCAGGGAAGGGGCATCGAGACGGTCCGGTGGGGTGTATGGACGACCAGCTCCCCGAAGCGCTGGGCCTCGGCCTCCAGGAGGTCGAGTGCTTCCAGCCAGCAGGTGGGGATCGCACAGGCCGAGGTCTGGCGCTCACCGACTTCGTAGCGGTCGATCATCAGGATCTCGCCGCCCGTGTCGGCGACCTGGCGGGCGACTGCCAGCCCGGCAAAACTGGCGCCACAGATGACCAGGTCGTACCGCCCTCCGAGGTCGGTCTTTCGTGAACCCCTGGTCGTCTCACGAACTGGCATCTGACCCGAAACGGTGCCACATCGTCCCTGCCGGCGCGGCAAAGTCCCTTCTCTGCCATTATCAGCGGTCGTGTCTGATGGCGATACAACGGTCCTGAGCCCCCCCGAGGGCACCCCTGTCGCGGGTTCGGATGGCCTCCTGGTCGAGGTCGACGGGAGGATCGTCCCCGACTACGCGGCGACCATGGTCACCTTCGACGACGGTGACGTGGTCACCGGCAAGGTCGTCCAGATCGATCGGGACGAGGTCCTGCTCGACATCGGTTACAAGTCCGAAGGGGTGATCCCGGCGAACGAGCTCTCGATTCGCAAGTCGGTCGACCCCTCGGACGAGGTCCAGCTGGGCGAAGAGCTCGAGGCGCTGGTGGTGACCAAGGAGGACTCCGAGGGCCGCCTGATCCTTTCCAAGAAGCGCGCCCGGTTCGAGAAGGCCTGGCGGAAGATCGAGGCCGCTGCCGAGTCCGGTGAGCCGGTCGAGGGCAAGGTGATCGAGGTGGTCAAGGGTGGGCTGATCATCGACCTCGGGATCCGTGGCTTCCTGCCGGCTTCACTGGTCGACATCAGGCGCGTCCAGGACCTGGAGGAGTTCACCGGCGAGACCCTCGAGTGCAAGGTGATCGAGATCAACAGGAACCGGAACAACGTAGTCCTGTCCCGGAGGGCGGTGCTCGAGGAGGAACGCAAGGAGGCCCGCAACGAGATCCTCGATCGACTCGAGAAAGGCCAGGTTGTCGAGGGCAGGATTTCCAACATCGTCGACTTCGGCGCCTTCGTCGACCTCGATGGCATCGACGGCCTGATTCACATTTCCGAACTTTCCTGGAGCCATGTGACCAACCCGTCCGAGGTCGTCTCGATCGGTGACGTGGTCAAGGTCAAGGTGCTCGACATCGACAACGAGCGGCAGCGGATCTCCCTCGGTCTCAAGCAGACGCAGGACGACCCGTGGGAGAGGTTCATCTCCACCTACGGGCCGGGCAACGTGCTGGACGGGAAGGTCACCAAGCTGGTCGACTTCGGGGCCTTCGTCGAGGTGCTGGACGGGGTCGAGGGTCTGGTCCACATCTCCGAGCTCGCTGACAGGCACGTCGAGAACCCACGTGAGGTGGTCGATGTCGGCCAGACGATCAACGTCAAGATCCTCGAGATCGACGAGGACCGTCGGCGGGTCTCGCTCAGCATCAAGCAGATCGACGAGCAGAACATGCCCCTCAAGGACCTGGGTGCGGAGATCGAGGCTGCCTCGGGTGAGGAAGGCTCGATCGAGGCGAAAGCCCCGGCCGGCGATGCCTCGGAGGAGGCCGAGGTCGATGCCGAGGAGGAGGCTGCCGAGGTCACCGAGGACGTCGAGCAGGCCGACGAGGTCGTCGAGGCCGAGGATGAAGTCATCGCCGACGAAGAGGCAGCGGTCGAGGAAGTCGACCCCGCCCCCGAGGGCGACGATGCTCCCGAGCTGGAGGAACCTGCCGAAGCGTCCGGGGACGAAGACTGAACGAACGTCCGGTCCTGGTGATCGGCCTGACCGGGGGCGTCGCCGCCGGCAAGTCCGAGGCACTCGCTGCTTTCGGCAGGCTCGGGGCGGCAACGGTCTCGGCCGATGAGCTGGTCCACGACCTGCTCGATCGGGAGCCGCTCAGAACCGAGATCGAAGGACGGTGGGGGCCGGAGATGGTGGTCGACGGCCGTGTGGATCGCCATGCCGTTGGCAGCAGGGTGTTCGAGGATCCGGCGGAACTTTCCTGGCTCGAGTCGAGGGTCCATCCCCTGGTCAGGGAGGAGATCGCTTCCTGGGTCTCCCGAGCCGGGTCCGGAGTCGCCGTGGTCGAGGTTCCGCTCCTCTTCGAGAGCGAATTCCATGGCCGGTTCGACGCCACGGTTGCGATAGTCGCCGATGAAGAGGTGCGTCGGGGCCGAGCCGAGGCGCGCGGTCAGGCCGGACTGGAAGGGAGGGAGGCCCGCCAGCTTTCCCAGGAGCAGAAGGCCGGGATGGCCGACCATGTGGTGGCGAACGAGGGAACGGTGGAGGAACTCGAATCGGCCCTCCGGGACCTGCTGAGCGAGCTCGGTGCCGAGCTGCCGCCGCCGTCCGGTTAGCCTTTGGGACAGCTCCCATGGCATCGCGGACGAGAGAGAGGCGCTCCGGGGGACGACGGGACGGCCCTGGCCGCACGGTCAAGACCCTTCTGGTCATCGCCGGATTCGCCGGTGTCGGCTTCCTGGTCGTCACCCTCCTCGGTGACGTCTTCCAGAAGGGCGTTCAGGAAGTGACCCTCCCCCTCAAGCACGAGGACATCATCCGGCAGCAGTCGGTGGAGAAGGAGGTCGACGCCGCCCTGATCGCCGCCGTGATCTTCAGGGAATCGCGCTTTCGCGACCAGACCTCCGAGGCCGGTGCCCGCGGGCTGATGCAGATCACCCCGAGCACGGCCCACGAGATAGAGCGGCTTAGTGGCGGGACCGAGTTCGAGCTCGAAGACCTTGCCGACCCCGACATCAACATCAGGTACGGGACCTTCTACCTCGCCTGGCTGCTCGACATCTACGACGACGATGTCGTCGCTGCCCTTGCCGCCTACAACGCTGGCCCCGGGAATGCCGAGGCCTGGGGCGGCTCGACCATGACCATCGACGACATCGAGTTCCCCGAGACCGAGGAGTACGTCAAGGGCGTCCTGGAGAAGCAGCGGGAGTACCGCCACACCTACGAGAGGGAGCTGGGCTATTGAGGTCGCTCAAGACCGCCGCCCTCCTGGTCGGCGTCGCCCTGGTCCTCTCGGACTCGTCGATAGTCGTACTCGCCCTGCCGGAGATATTCAGGCAGTTCGACACGACGGTCGAGGGAGTCTCCTGGGTCCTGATCAGCTTCAACCTCGCCCTCGCCCTGGTGGCCGTCCCCGGGGCGATCGCCGCACGTCGTCTCGGCCCGGGCAGGACGGCGGCAATCGGACTGGCCATCTTCGCCGGGGGCAGCCTCGCCTGTGGGCTGGCTACGGGACTCGGTCCCCTCCTTACCGGACGGGTCGTCCAGGCCATCGGGGGCGCACTTGCGGTTACTGCCGCGCTCGAGTTGCTGATCGCGGCCCGGGGGACCGAGCGCCAGGGAATCGCATTCTGGGTCGGCGCTGGGGCGATCGGAGCGGCACTCGGTCCGGGGATAGGGGGCTTCCTGACCGAACTCGTCTCCTGGCAGTCGATCTTCCTCGTCCAGGTCCCGGTCGCCCTCCTTGCAGCAGCCCTGCTCGGACCGGTGGCCATCGAAGAGACTCGGGAGTGGTCGGTCCCCGAGCCGGCCGGAGGTCCTGGGGAGAAGCCCCACCTGCCGGCGAACCTCGCCCTCGCCCTCGCCTCGGCTGCGATCGCAGCGGCCCTTTTCCTGATCGTCCTCCTGCTGATCGAGGGCTGGTTGCTGACCCCGATCGAAGCGGCGTTCGCGGTTACCGTGCTTCCCGTCGCCGCCCTGGTCGGTTCGCGAATCGGCCGCCGCATCCCCTCGGTTCGGATCCGTGCGGCATCGGGGGCCATCCTCCTGGCCGGCGGTCTGGCGGCACTTGGGCTCCTGCCGGGTGCCGACGTCGCCTACGTGATCCTTCCCCAGGTCCTGAGCGGCCTGGGCCTGGCGCTGGTCCTCTCCTCGCTGACCGAGCAGGCCCTGGAGGGTCGGGGGGAGAGCTCGATCCACGGTGGCTGGACGATCGCCTCCCGACACGCCGGGGTGGTCATCGGCCTGCTGATCCTGACCCCCGTCTTTACCGCCCAGCTCGAGGAGCAGCGGACGGCTGCCCTCGATGCCGGTACGGCGATCCTGCTCGAGTCCGGGATCGATCCATCGACCAAACTCGAGCTGGGTGCCGAGCTGGCCGGGACGATCGGGGACCAGCCGGACCAGATCCCGGACCTGAGCGAGGTCTTCCGTCCACTGCCGGAGGATCCGGTCGAGCGTGACCAGATCGAGGATGTGCTCACCGGGATCCAGGACCAGCTCGAGCGGGCGGCTACGCATGCCTTTTCCCTGCCGTTCCTCTTGTCGGCGCTGTTCGCCCTGGCTGCACTCCTGCCGATTACCCTGTCCAGGAGGTACGACCTGTGACCCCGGACGAGACCACGGAGGGCCTCGGCCTGCCTGAGGACGTTCCCGAGACCGAGCTCTACCGCGATGCAGAGACCGACACTGGGAGCGCTTCTGGCGGGGCCTGGAGTCCTCCACCGGGGTCCTGGTTCGTCGGAGCAGCGGTCCTCGCATCGGTGGTCCTGGTCGTTTCCTACATCCTCGCCGGTGGCCTCGACTACAGGCCCGACGCGGCACCCGACCCCTGTGAGCCGCGGCAGTGGAAGCAGACCGAAACGGTCGAGGGGCTCGCCGAGCAGTTCGCCCTCTCGGCACTCGACGGAGCGGCCTGTGACCTCGGGGTCAGTCGCGGAGAGTTGACCCGTGCCCTCGCGACCCCGGAGAGCCTCGACCAGTTCAGCCGGGACAACGGCTTCTCCGACGCCGAGGTCGAGGATGCGATCCGGGCCGGCGCCGGCCGGGCGATCGACGACGCCGAAGGAGCCGGTGTGATCGATCCGCTGGTCGCGCTCGGCCTCCGGGTTGCGGTCCGCTCCCTGCCGCTGAGCGGCCTGATCGACCTGATCCAGGGGGGTGGAGCCGTGCTCGGCGAGTCGGGAGACGTACAGGGGCTGCTCGAGGACGTCCTGCGCGGCGTCGAACGGGGCCAGACCCCGGACGGCGGCTTCGACCTGGGCCAGGCTCTGGATGGCTTCTTCGGGGGGTCAGCTGGGCAGGGGCAGTCGGATCTGCCGGAGGGGCTGGAGGGACTCCTCCCCGAGGACACAGACTCCCTTCAGGAGGGACTGCAGCAGCTCCTCGGCCCTTCCTGACCTCTCCCGCTCAGGCCTCGCCGTCAACTGCCGGGGGGCGCCTGACCAGGGGCGGTCGGTCGCAGGACCACCAGACCAGGTACATGAGGAGCGGCTGGAGCAGCAGCCGGACCCAGAGCAGCCAGTCCGGGAAGTTCCTCTCGGCTACCCAGGGGATTTCCTCCGGGGTTATCGCCATCTGGATGTTCGCCGGGAAGACCGCGATCAGCAGGGCGATCGTCCACCAGCAGCCGAAGCGCTTCCAGCGATCGACCAGCAGGGCAAAGCCCCCGACCACCTCGGCCACCCCGCTCCAGAAGACTGCCGGCCCGTGAAGGGGGATCCAGGAGGGCATCATCTCGAGGTAGGTGTCCGGCGAGAGGAAGTGGTTCGCACCGGCGATCACGAAGAAAACCCCGAGCAGGTACCTGACGACTCTCACCGTCAGCAGTCTAGACGGGGCCTCGGGGCGGTTGGACGCCGTCGCTAGGCTGGTCGGAGTGTCCGAGTTCAGGCTCAACCCCGCATATTCACCGATGGCCGACCAGCCTGCCGCGATCGCTTCTCTCGCAGAGGGGCTCGCCACCGGCGAGCAGATGCAGACCCTGCTCGGCGCCACCGGTACCGGCAAGACCTTCACCATGGCCGGGGTGATCGCCGAGGTCCAGCGACCGGCCCTGGTCATCGCCCACAACAAGACCCTCGCTGCCCAGCTCTGCAACGAGTTCAGGGAGTTCTTCCCCGAGAACGCGGTCGAGTATTTCGTCTCCTATTACGACTACTACCAACCCGAGGCCTACGTCCCGGCCCAGGACCTCTACATCGAGAAGGACTCCTCGATCAACGACGAGATCGACCGCCTTCGGCATGCCGCGACCGCTGCCGTCCTAGCCCGGCGCGACGTGATCATCGTCGCCTCCGTCTCCTGCATCTACGGGATCGGCTCGCCGACCCTCTACCGGGACCAGATGCAGATGTTCAAGGTGGGGGAGACGATCGACCGCGACGACGTCCTTCGCAAGCTGGTCCGACTCCAGTACGAACGGAACGACACCTCGATCGACCGGGGCAGGTTCAGGATCAAGGGGGAGGTGATCGAGATCATGCCCTCCTACGCCGAGTCTGCCTACCGGGTCAGCCTGTTCGGCGACGAGATCGAGGCGATTCAGCACTTCGACCCGCTCACCGGGGAGGTGCTCGACGTGCTCGAACACGTCTCGATCTGGCCCGCCACCCATTACGTGACCGAGGAGGACGCGGTCGAGAAGGGCCTGGAGGAGATCAGGGCCGAACTCGAGAAGCGGGTCGGTGAGCTCCAGTCCGAGGGCAAGGACCTCGAGGCCCACAGGCTGAGGCAGCGCACGCTCTACGACCTCGAGATGATCAAGGAAACCGGTTTCACCTCGGGAATCGAGAACTACTCGCGGATCTTCGACGGTCGTCCGCCCGGCAGCCCCCCGCACACCCTGATCGACTACTTCCCGGAGGACTTCGTCTGTTTCATCGACGAATCCCACCAGACGATCCCCCAGCTGGGCGGCATGTACATGGGCGATCGTTCCCGCAAGCAGACCCTGGTCGACTACGGGTTCCGCCTGCCGTCGGCGGTCGACAACCGTCCGCTCAAGTTCGAGGAGTTCATGGAGCGAACCAACCAGCTGGTCCTCGTCTCCGCCACCCCGGGAGAGTTCGAGAGGACGGAGTCGTCCCGGATCGTCGAGCAGATCGTCCGGCCGACCGGGATCGTCGACCCGGAGATCGAAGTCCGGCCGACCGTCAACCAGATCGACGACCTGATGGAGGAGGTCCGGGCCAGGTCGGAGCGGGGTGAACGGGTCCTGGTCACGACCCTGACCAAGAAGATGGCCGAAGACCTGACCGCCTACCTGCTCGAGCACGGCGTCCGGGTCCGGTACCTCCACTCCGACATCGACACCCTCGAACGCATCCGGATCATCCGGGAGCTGAGGCTAGGTGAGTTCGACGTATTGGTCGGGGTGAACCTGCTGCGGGAGGGCCTCGACCTGCCCGAGGTCTCCCTGGTCGCGATCCTCGACGCCGACAAGGAGGGCTTCCTGCGCGGCGAGACCAGCCTGATCCAGACGATCGGACGGGCCGCCCGGAACGCCGGTGGAGCCGTCCTGATGTACGCCGACTCCGAGACCGCCTCGATGAAGGCGGCGATCGCCGAGACCGCCCGGCGCAGGGCGATCCAGGTCGCCTACAACGAGGAGCACGGAATCACCCCGACCACGATCAGCAAGGCCGTGGCCGAGGATGGCAACCTGCTGGCCATCGAGGATCGAGCTCCGGCCAAGCGTCGCCGCAGGGCCGAGAAGGACTTCGAGGGTCCGGAGGAGCTCGAGCGGACGATCATCGCCCTGGAGGAGGAGATGCACGAGGCGGCCGAGGACCTGAGGTTCGAGGAGGCGGCCCGACTGAGGGACGAACTCCGGGAACTGAGGCGCGACCTGGAGGGGATTCGCACCGGGGCCTGAGCAGGGCGCTTGGATTCAGCGCGGCCAGGTCCGCCAGGGAGGAGTGCCCGCCGGCAGGTCTGACCAGTCCGGCTTCGGCTCGCTCGCCCGGGTCGCGTACTCGGCCGCCCAGCCGGTCGCCCTGAGACGTCCATTCCGCAGTTCGCGCACCGATGGCAAGCGACGGTTGAACCGGTTCTGATCCTCCACCTGCTCCGGGTTGCAGGTCGGATTCGAGGGGCGACAGCCATCCTCGCCGATCCCGAGCGGCATGTCCGGGGGGCCGTTCCAGACCACGTTGCCGATGAAGCGGAGGTCCGAATCCCCGGCCATATTGGCCGGCACGTTGGTCCCAGGCTGGGGTCCGATCGGACCGAAGACCTGAAGCTGCTGCCACTCGGATTCATAAGGGGCCGGATTGAGGATCACGTTCCCGGTGAAGAAGGCATGCCGGTTCGGTATCCGAACCGCGTTGGTCCCGTCGTCGACCGCCGTGGTTCCCCACCCCCCGGAGTCGAGGTATTCCTGACAACGCTCACGGCCCTCATCGCCGGGCTGTCCGTCGCAGGAGCGGAGTCCGTAGACGGCCTCGAGCACGTGGGAGCGCTCACCGACCCGTCTCGCGACATTGCCGGCCACCAGAACGTTGAACCCTCCCTGAATCCCGAAGGCGGCACCTTCCGTTCGGGTGACCGTGTTTCCCCGAATGACCATCCCGATCGCCTCGTACTGGAGCCACGGCCTGACCATGAACTGGAATCCCGTGCCCTGGCCCGCGCTGAAGCCACCGGTCCCACACCGGGTGAACAGGTTGCCGGTGACGACCACGTCGACCGAGCCACCCTTTGCGTACCCGCACCAGTCGCCCGACTTCCGGACCACGTTGTTCCGGATACGCGCTCGCTGGACCGCGACCAGGTCGATCCCGTTGTCTCCGGCGCCCGCGATCGTGCTTCCCAGGATCTGGATGTTGTCGCTCTGGTTCACCTTGACCACCTCCTGGGCTCCCCGCCCCAGGGCGAGAACCTTCCTCAGGGTGAAGTGGCTGCATCGCTCGCAGTGGACCACGTCACCGCCGTCGCTGAACTGGATTCCCCTGAACTCGAGGTGGGAAACCCCGAACAGGTTGACCGCCGGCAGTCGGGCCCTCCCACGACCGTCGACCGACCGGATCGTGATCGGGGCCCCTGCCCGACCGGAATGGTCCTCCCAGTAGATCGGCGAGAGTCCCCTGTAGTTCCCGGCCTTCAGCTCGATCCTGGTCGGCTCGGATACGACCGCCGGAAGGCGCTGCCAGGCCTCGGTCACGCTCCGCAGTGGGTTGCCGCGGGTTCCCCGGGCTTCGTCACTACCCCGGACGGCATCGACCCAGACTGATGCGGCCCTCGCGTCACCGGTCGCCACGAGGATGGTCAGCACGAAGAGAAGGAATAGGCCGAGAACCGGTGCGGTACGCGATGAACCCTGGCTTGCCATGTTCATGGAACAGAGAGGATAGGGCGAAGTCGCTATCCGGACCCCGGGTGGTCCGCTGGCCTATCCTCTCCGCATGGAGCGAACCGACGTGGTCAGGACCGATTTTCCCGAGGCCTCCCCCGGTTTCGAGAGGTCTTCGGTCGAGGCCCACCTGGAGGCCGTGGCCGCACAGCTCGTGGCGCTCGAGGCCCGGGCCAGGGCGCTCGAGGTCGAGCTCGAGGCGGTCAGGTCGGGGTCGGGCGGCGAGCCTGCAGATCGCCTCGAACAGGAGTCGGGGCCCCCGGAGGGCGCCCGGGTGCCGGATCCCCCCCAAACGACGACTGGAGACCCCGTTGCCGCCCGGCTGGTGGCCACCGAGATGCTCCTCGACGGCGCGGCACGGGAGGCCGTGATCGCCAGGGTCGAGTCCGAGTACGGGATACCGGACGCAGCGGCCCTGGTCGACGAGGTGATCGCCCGGACCGGATGAATCCCCGGGCCGCACCGCGATTGCCCGCTCGGATGGACCGTAGAATGGTTCGGTGAGCCGCTCCGAGAAGATCGTCATCAAGGGGGCCCGGGAGCACAACCTCAAGGGCATCGACCTCGAACTGCCTCGCGATGCCCTGATCGTCGTCACCGGACTCTCGGGATCGGGCAAGTCGAGCCTCGCCTTCGACACCATTTATGCCGAGGGCCAGCGGCGCTACGTAGAGTCGCTCTCGGCCTACGCCCGGCAGTTCCTAGGCCTGATGGAGAAACCGGATGTCGATTCGATCGAAGGGCTCTCGCCGGCGATCTCGATCGACCAGAAGACGACCTCCCGTAACCCCCGGTCGACGGTCGGGACCGTGACCGAGATCTACGACTACCTCCGTCTGCTCTGGGCCCGGATCGGCAGACCCCACTGTCCCGAGTGCGGTGAGGAGATCACCGGCCAGACCCAGGAGCAGATCACCGACCGGGTGATGACCCTCGCCGAGGGGACCAAGTTCATGGTCATGGCCCCGGTCGTCCGGGGAAGGAAGGGCGAGTACGGGAAGCTGCTCGAGGGGTTCCGGGCCGACGGCTACACCCGGGTCGAGGTGGACGGCGAGATGCTGATGCTCGAGGACGAGATCACCCTCGACAAGAAGTACAAGCACGACATCTCGCTGGTGATCGATCGTCTGGTTATGAAGCCGGACGTCCGCAGGAGGCTCTCGGAGTCGGTCGAGGCGGCGGCCTCGATCGCCGATGGCCTGGTCCAGGTCAAGGTGGTCGATGGCGAGGAGATGATCTTTTCCGAAAGCTTCGCCTGCCTGAAGTGTGGCACCTCGATGCCGGAGCTGGAACCGAGGATCTTCTCCTTCAACGCACCACACGGTGCCTGTCCCGCCTGTACCGGTCTCGGCTTCCGAAAGGTGATCGATCCCGAACTCGTCGTACCGGACCCGACCCTCTCGCTTGCCGAGGGTGCCCTCCAGCCGTGGAACAAGGGCTTTTCGGGCTACTGGCGACGACTGATTCGCTCGGTGGCGAAGGGGCGCGGGATCGATATCGACACGCCGTGGCAGGAACTCAGCCGCAAGGATCAGGAGGTCTTCCTCTACGGGACGGGTTCCGAGAAACACACGATCAACACGAAGCCGAGGGCCGGCCGTCGGCGTAGCTACTCGGTCAAGTTCGAGGGAATCGTCAACAACCTGGAGCGCCGCTACTCCGAATCCGACTCCGAGAAGACCCGGGAACGGATCGAGGGCTACATGGCCGAGCAGCCCTGTCCGGAGTGCGAAGGGGCGAGGCTCAGGCCCGAGACCCTCGCGGTGACCGTTGGTGGCCTCTCGATCCGTGACTTCACCGAACTCTCGGCCGCCGACGCCGAGGTCTGGATCGAGAGTCTCGAGCTGGACGAGACCGAAACGGCGATCGCCCGGCTGATCGTCAAGGAGATCGCCGAGCGACTCTCCTTCCTCAACAACGTCGGGATCGGCTACCTGACCCTGGCCCGCTCCGCCCGCTCCCTCTCCGGCGGGGAGGCCCAGCGAATCAGGCTGGCCACCCAGATCGGCTCCAGCCTGGTCGGAGTCATGTACGTACTCGACGAACCCTCGATCGGACTTCACCAGCGGGATAACGAGAAGCTGATCGCGACCCTCGAGCGACTCCGCGACCTCGGCAACACGGTGATCGTCGTCGAGCACGACGAGGGGACGATGCGGGCGGCCGATCACGTGGTCGACCTGGGTCCCGGAGCCGGTGAGCACGGGGGGCACGTCGTCGCAGCCGGAACCCCGGCTGCGGTCTCCAGGGTCGGTGGTTCCCTTACCGGCAGGTTCCTGGCAGGGAAGGAGGAGATCGAGGTGCCCGAGACCCGGCGTGAGCCCGAGGGCGAATTGGTGGT
>CAITDZ010000030.1 GCA_903891285.1 uncultured Solirubrobacterales bacterium | reverse complement strand
GCAGTTGGCAAGGTCGGAAAGGGCCTCGGCCGGGTCGGGCTTCTCCTGAAACCCCTGGACCTTCCCCTCCTCGTCGGTGATCACCACCCCGAATTCCGAGGTGTCCTCGACCCGAAGGGTGGCAAGGGTCGCGATCCCGTCGTGGGAATCGTGGAACTCGCGCATCGCGCTGAGGTCGACGTCGGTCAGGGCATCGCCCGAGATCACCAGGAACTGATCGCCGAGGAAGTCCTCGACTTTTCGCACCCCCCCGGCGGTGCCGAGGAGCTCGTCCTCCCTGCTGTAGGTGATCGAGACACCGAACTCGGACCCGTCGCCGAAGTATGACTCGATCGTGTCCGGGAACCAGTGGAGGTTGGCCACGATCTCGGTCAGGTCATGGGAGGCGAGCAGGCGAACGATGTGTTCCATCACGGGCCGGTTGACCACCGGGACCATCGGCTTCGGCAGCGAGTATGTGACCGGCCGGAGTCGGGTACCCAGGCCCGCGGCGAGGACCATGGCCCTCATGCGCGCTCCTCCCGATCGCCGGCCGTCCGCCGCTTGAATTCCTCTATCGAAGGGATATCGGCCGGATCGACCCCGACTTCATCGGCGAGCCGGAGCGAGACGAGGTCGCCGATCATTACCGCCCGAAAGAGCGCCTCGGAGCGCGAGCCCCCCCCGGGGTCGACCTCGATCGAGGGCGCCCCGTACTCACCGACCAGCGAGGCGAAGGTGTCCATCGCAGCTCGCTCCGACGACGGGGCCCCCGGGTCGATCAGGAAGACTGCTGCGAAGTCTCCCCGTCCGGCCCCCCAGGCCTCGATCGCGTTGTGGGCGGCCTCGGGGAGCTCCGCCGCAAATGCGAAGCCCTTTGCGTTCTCGTTGATCTGGTTCGCCCACCTGCGGGCGACCGGCGTGGTCAGGCCGGAGCCGTGGATCACCACCGGCAGGCCGGCCATCGTCGGCACGATCGAGGCAGCCTGGGCCGAGATCGACTCGGTCGAACCGGCAAGGGCCTCTGCCGCATCCTCGAGTTCCCCGCGAATGTCGGGAGCGATGCCTGCGAGGCCCGCCGCCCGAATCGCCGCCGTGGTCGTATAACCGACCGCAGAGCGCGGGGCGAGCAGGCCGGGAACGCCGACCACCCCGACCCCGTCGGCTCGGGCCAGCTCTCCCAGTCTCCCGCCGGTGGTGAGCACCCAGCGGTCGAGTCCCCGACGTGAAGCATCTTCGAACGCCTCGACCGCCTCGGGGGTCTGGCCGGAGTGGCTCGACACCAGGGCCGACGTCCGGTTGGTCGTCCAGGAGGGGAGCAAGGCCGAGCGGACGACCTCCACGGGGGCCGTGATGCGGTCGCCCAGCACCGCCCGTCCGAGGTCGCCCCCGACCGCGGACCCGCCCAGGCCGCAGACGACCAGCCCGTCGGACTCGGTCAGCGGCAGGTCGGCCGAGTCGATCCGCCATAGGGCGTCCCGAATGTGCTCCGGTATTGCCAGTACGTCATCGAGCATCCCGACCTCGATTCTGAACCACTCGGGCGTGGCCCCGCACCTCGCCCTCGACCACCTCGCCCTCAGAGACCACCGCGTCGGCACCGAGGATCGAGTCGACAACCGAGGCCTTCGACCCTATCGCCGCCCCGGAAAGGAGGACCGACCCGCGGACGTCGGCCCCGTCGGCGACCGTACAGCCTTCGCCGACCACCGCCTTGGGTCCGACC
Source organism: uncultured Solirubrobacterales bacterium (assembly GCA_903891285.1). Classification (GTDB taxonomy): domain Bacteria; phylum Actinomycetota; class Thermoleophilia; order Solirubrobacterales; family 70-9; genus 67-14. The sequence goes on along the minus strand of CAITDZ010000030.1, from coordinate 476 downwards.
GTTGCCGTTGGTGAGACCTCGCTCCCGTCGTGGACGAGGACTCCGTCCGTTCGAACGGGCACCGAGGTCTCGAGCCTTCCCTCGAGTACATCCCAGGTCGCCTGGAGGTAGCGCTCGGGGGTGCCGATGTCCATCCAGTAGCCGTCCAGCCCGAGCCCGTACATGCCGTCGCCGGCCAATCGGGGGAAGACGTCGCGCTCGATCGAGAGGGCCTCGCCAGGGGCTAGCTCCTCGATTACCGAGCGGTCGAGGACGTAAGTTCCGGCGTTGACCAGCCAGGGCGGCGGTGGAAGGGCCGAAGGGTCCTCGGGCTTCTCACTGAAGCCGAGGACCTCACCCGCCGGTCCGAGCTCGACCAGTCCGTAGGGGCCGGGGTCATCGACCTCCTTCAGGCCGAGGGTCGCCCTGGCCCCTTTTTCGCGATGGAATCGGATCAGCTCGCCCAGGTCGAAGTCGGAGAGCAGGTCCCCGTTCAG
>CAITDZ010000029.1 GCA_903891285.1 uncultured Solirubrobacterales bacterium | reverse complement strand
CGCCTGGGCGACCCGACTCGACCAGCAGGAGGCCTGGCAGGAGCGGGTCACCGCATCCGGGCTCTTCGCCACCCCGGTGATCGATCGCTTCTACTTCGAGGCCGTCTACTTCCGGGAGCCGGGTGGGGTCCTGTTCGAACTGGCGACGATGGGACCGGGCTTCGCGACCGACGAGGAGCCCGGGAGCCTCGGGGAGAGACTCGCCCTGCCGCCCGATTTCGAGGCGATCCGGGACCGGGTGGAACCGCACCTGACTCCGCTGCCGGACATCCGCCAGTGGCGCCCCGCCACCACCTGAGCGGCTCGTAGACTGCGCCGGTGAGCCGCTACGAACCCCGTGCGATAGAGGAGCGCTGGCAGGAGGTCTGGGAGCGCGAGGACGCCTGGCGGGTGGCCGGTCCGGGCGAGGACGGGTTCGACCCGTCCCGGCCCAGCGCCTACGTCCTGGAGATGCTCCCGTACCCCTCGGGTGAACCCCACGTCGGCCACCTCAAGTGTTACGCGGTAGGCGATGCGATCGCCCACTTCCGCCGCCGGAACGGCTTCCAGGTGATCCACCCGATGGGTTACGACTCCTTCGGCCTGCCGGCCGAGAACAACGCGATCAAGACCGGCGAGCCGCCCCTGGAGGCGACCACCCGTTCGATCGAGTCGTTCAGCCGGCAGTTCAGGGAGTGGGGGATATCGATCGACTGGTCGCGAGAGGTCGCGACCCACACCCCCGAGTACTACCGGTGGACCCAGTGGATCTTCCTCCAGCTCCTGGAGGCCGGGCTGGCCTACCGCGACCGGGCGCCCGTCCACTGGTGTCCCGAGGATGCGACCGTCCTTGCCAACGAGCAGGTCGTCGACGGTCGGTGCGAGCGGTGCGGAACCGAGGTCGAGACCCGCAACCTCGAGCAGTGGTTCTTCCGGACAACTGCGTTCGCCGACCGGCTGCTCACCGACTTCGACCTGCTCGAGTCCTGGCCCGAGCACGTCGTCACCATGCAGCGGAACTGGATCGGTCGCTCGGAAGGGGCAGAGGTGACCTTCCGGTGCGAGGAGGCCGGGATCGAGTTCCCGGTCTTCACGACCCGACCCGACACCCTGTTCGGGGCGACCTTCTTCGTCCTGGCGCCCGAACATCCCGATCTCGAGCGCCTGGTCGCCGGGACCGATGCCGAGGAACCGGTGCGCCAGTACGTCAACCAGGTCTCGAGAGAGGCGCCGGGGGAGAGGGCGGAGGGCGACCGGCCGAAGACCGGGGTTCCCCTCGGAAGGACGGTGACCAATCCGGTCAACGGCGAAGAGATCCCGATGTTCGTCGCCGACTACGTCCTGATGGACTATGGAACCGGGGCCGTGATGGCCGTGCCTGCCCACGATGAGCGCGACTACGGGTTCGCACGTGAGTTCGACCTGCCGATCAGGCGGGTGATCGAGGGGGAGGACCCCGACGCCCCGGGCGACGATGATGGTCTTCCCTACACCGGGGACGGTCCGATGGTGAACTCGGGCAGGTTCGACGGCGAGAACAACCGCGAGGCCTACCCCGAGATCGTCGCCTGGCTCGAGGAGGAGGGGAGGGGCGGTCCCTCGGTCAACTTCCGGTTGCGGGACTGGCTGGTCTCCAGACAGCGGTACTGGGGTGCCCCGATCCCGGTCGTCCACTGCCCGGACTGCGGGATCGTCCCTGTCCCGGAGGAGGACCTCCCCGTGATCCTGCCCGAGGTGGACGACTACGCCCCGAAGGGCAAGAGTCCGCTCGAGGCAGCCACCTCGTGGGTCGAGGTCGCCTGCCCCGCATGCGGGTCGGATGCCCGTCGGGAGACCGACACGATGGACACCTTCGTCGATTCGTCGTGGTACTTCCTGCGCTACCTCGACCCCGACAACGGGACCGCTGCCTTCGACCGGGCCAAGGCCGACCACTGGATGCCGGTCGACCAGTACATCGGTGGCGTCGAACACGCGATCCTCCACCTTCTTTACGCCCGCTTCGTGGTCAAGGCATTGGCGGACCTCGGCCACCTCGAGACGGTAGAGCCCTTCCGGAACCTGTTCGCCCAGGGGATGATCACCAGGGACGGGGCGAAGATGTCGAAGTCGAAGGGGAACACGGTCAGCCCGGCCGAGTACGTCGAGCGTTTCGGGGCCGATTCGGCAAGGACCTACGTCTGCTTCATGGGGCCACCAGAGCGGGGAGGGGACTGGACCGATGAAGGTGTCGAGGGGGTCAACCGCTTCCTGGCGAGGCTCTGGCGCATCGCATCCGACCTCGCCCCCGATGAACCGGACCCAGAAGTCGCACGATGCCCGGATGGGATCGACGGACCGGCCCGCGAGCTCGCCGCCAAGGCCAGCTGGGCGATCGACAAGGCAACCAGGGACTTCAGTCGGGACTTCCAGTTCAACACCGTGATCGCCGCAGTCATGGAGCTGGTCAACGAGGCGTACCGGCTGAGGGACGAACTCGAAGGGTCGGAGTCGGGACGCGCGGTCCTCCGGTATTCGGTGGCGACCGCCGCATCGCTGGTCCAGCCATTCGCGCCCCATCTGGCGGCCGAGGTCTGGGCGATGCTGGTCGGCGGTGAGGTCTGGAGGGAACCGTGGCCCGAGGCGGACCCCGAGCTCCTGACTTCGGACACGGTCGAGATCGTCGTCCAGGTGAACGGCAAGGTCCGCGACAGGATCGAAGTGGCCGAGGGAGCCGGTGAGGAGGAGGTGCTCGCCCTTGCCCGTTCCGCCGGTAACGCTGCCAGGCACCTGGAGGAGGGCGACGTTGTCAAGGAGGTCTTCGTTCCGGGGCGCCTGGTCAACTTCGTCGTCCGGGGTGCCTAGCCATATTCGTCTGGGCCGGGGGGTCCGTGCCGGAATTGACCTGCCTGAGCGTTTCGTGACCTGAAACGGGGAAGGGTCGGCCCATGTCCGACCTCCCCGAATTCGACCGGAGCAAGGTGCTCACTTACCTGTTGGTCGGCGCAGTCGTGGTGGTCATGGGTGTCGCAGTGCTCCGAGGTCAGGATGATGGGACGGAGGTGGCCTCCAGCCCCAACGGTCGCCCGGTCGCTCCAAAGGTGGTCGGTCGGCCGCTGACCGTCGACGTCTCGGGAGCGGTCGCACGCCCGGGCGTCTACACGGTGCCGAGGGGCAGCAGGGTGATCGACGCGATCGAGCGGGCCGGAGGGGCGACCGGCAATGGCCTGCCGGGAGCGATCAATCGCGCCGCACTCCTCGCCGATGGCCAGCAGGTCGTCGTCCCGATCCGCGGCAGCGGCGGGTCGGCAGTCGCCGGAGCTGCGAGCGACGCACCGGTGAGTCTCGGGACGGCGACCCGGGCCGACCTCGAACGGATCGACGGGATCGGCCCGGTGACGGCCCAGCGGATCCTCGAGTTCCGCGACTCGCGGGGTGGTATCTCCTCGGTCGATGATCTCGATCGGATTAGTGGGGTCGGGCCGGTCACGATGGAGGCACTCCGCTCGGCACTCCAACCCTGAGAAGGCACCTCCTCCGCCTCGAGACGGTCTTCGGGGAGTGGAGAACCGTGGCCCTTGCCGGCCTGGCGCTCGGGCTGGGGACCTCGCCCCTGGTCGGGGCAACCCCGTTCGTCCCGACCGGACTCATTCTCCTGGCTGGAACGCTGGTGCTGTTCTCCGGAAATCGTGGCCCGGCAGCCCTCGCCTTGACGGCGGCTGCGGCTGCCATTGCAGGACTCGCGATCGGAAGCTGGAGGATCGAGGCGGTCGAAGGGCAGGCCCTCCGCGGTAGCCCCGGGGAGGAGCTCTCGGTCACCTGTGTGCTGCTGGATCCGCCCCGCCGGAATTCCGACGGGTGGAAGGCAGCCGCCGAGTGCCCCGAAGGCCGACTGCTCATCGAGTCAGGAGGTGGACTGCCCGAAGGACCCGGCCCCGG
>CAITDZ010000028.1 GCA_903891285.1 uncultured Solirubrobacterales bacterium | reverse complement strand
TCACCGATCCGGGGCTGGACAACACCCCCAGTGTCAACGGGATCACCCTCCTGCCCGACGGAAGGATCGTCCTCGGGGGCAACTTCGACAACACCCAGACGTCCGCGAGAGACGTGGTCCTGTTGAGCCAGGACGGGACCCTCGTAACCTCCTTCAACGCGAATGTGGTCCAGCCGGCCGTTGTCTACTCGGTGCTCGCTCAAGGGGATGGGAAGGTCTTCCTGGGCGGATCCTTCAGCCAAGTCGGTTCTCCCCCCCAGGCCCGCGGAGCACTTGCATTGGTGGACACCACGGGAGCCCTCGACAGCTTCAACCCGGGCTTCAGCTATTTCAGCGGACCGGTGATCAACTCGATGGTCCAACAGTTCGACGGACAGCTCCTCACCGGTGGCGAGTTTGACTCCGTCGGAGGTACCACTCGCAATAGCCTGGCCCGGCTCAACCCCGATGGCACCGCAGACGCTTTCAATCCCGGCCTGGGCTCCCCTAGCACCGTCTACTCGATCGCGCTTCAACCCGACGGCAAGGTCGTTCTGGGGGGCTCATTCTCTCAAGTCGGGGGGGAGTCCAGGAACAACCTTGCCCGCGTCCTGGCCACGACCCCGCAGGCAGCCCCGACCGGGGTCACCGCCACCGCAGGTGTTGACAGTGCCGCGATCTCCTGGACGGCCGTGCCTGGGGAAATCTCCGGTTATACCGCGACCGTCGACCCAGGTGGAGAGACCTGCAGCGCGACATTCTCCCCCACCTGCACCGTAACCGGCTTGACCGGAGGCACGGCTTACTCAGTCACCGTCAGGGCAAGGAATCCGTTCGGCCCAGGGCCCGCCTCTAGCCCATCCAACCGGGTTACCCCCCCGGCCGTCTCGGTCTCCTCTGTCCAGCGCAAAGTGACCCGGAAGGCCGTTCTCGTTACCTCAAGGGTCCGGGTATCCGAGTCCGGAAGGATCGCCCAGCGGGCCACGACGGGATCCGGCCGGCTGAAGACCTGGTGCCAGGCGAGCAAATCAGCCGGTGCAGCCGGGACCTACGCGCTCAAGTGCAACCTCGGGCGCAAGGGCCGGAAAGCCCTCCGCAAGAATAGTCTGAAGCTCACCCTCCGGACCACCTTTACCACCGGATCTGGCGTGGCAGTCAGCGCCAATCGCAAGGTCACGATCAAGCGCAAGCGATAGTCGGGTCCGGTAACTACCGACCCGAACGCTCGAGCAGCGGACCCGGGATCCGGTTCCCGCTGGCGATCCGGCGCACGACCCCGGCGCTCGGACGGGCCGTTCGCTGGAGGGTCTCCGGGGAGTAGGAGTAAAGGCCGAAGCGGGGCGTGTACCCGGCCGACCACTCGAAGTTGTCGGTCAGGGACCAGTGGAGCCAGCCGATCACCGGGGCGGTCCTCTTCCTTCGCGTCGCCTGTCTCCAGACCTGGTGGAGGGAGCGGACCAGGTACCCGGGCCGGAGCGAATCGGAGGCGTCGGCGATCCCGTTCTCGGTCACCATCAGCGGCAGCCGGTACTTCGCCGCCTCCTCCAGCACCGAGCCCAGGCCGGCCACGTCGATCTCGTTGCCGAAGTCCGAGCAGATCGTCGGGCACGGCGGCCCGGACGGATTGAGCGCCCACTGGTAAGTGACGCTCGGCAGGAAGTCGAGCAGCCCGATCCTGGTGCTGATCGGCCCGCCGAGCGAGGTGACCCGTCCACGGAAGTAGTAGTTGACGCCCAGGAAATCGGCCTTGCCGGCCATCTTCGGGTCCTTCTCCCCCGGGTCCACCTTGCCGTTCACGTTCCGGTCGAGAAAGCCCCTGATCACCGCGTTGGGGAAGGTCCGGTTGAAGATCTGTTCGGCGTTCGCAGTCGAGGCAACGTCGGCCGGCCTGGTCGGGTTCGAGGGGACGAAGTGGATCATGTTGTGAACCAGGCCGATCCGGGTCGCCCGCCGATCGCGGTCCGAGTCGATCCGGTCCTTGGCCCTAAGCTCGTCGTAGGCGGCTGCGTTGGCCGCGGCCATGTTCTCGATCGCCTCGACTGCGCCGGTGAACGAGTTTGCTCCCGGGGGGAACCAGCTGGCGTAGGCACCGGGCACGTTCACGTAACCGCCGACCGCAACCACCATCGGTTCGTTCAGCGGAGCCCACCAATCGACCAGGTCGCCGAACTTCCAACCCATGTAGGCGGCGTACTTGCGGAACTCGGTGGCGGTGGTGTCGGAGAGCCAGCCGGCCCTCGACGGCAGGTCCTCCGGCAGCGGCTCGTCGGCGCCGCGCCCGGCGAGCGAGTCTCGAACCGCGATCGGATCGTGGATCCAGAGCGGGAGGGTGAAGTGGTTGAGGGTGACCAGCGGCTTCAACCCGGACTTTCGGGCCGAGGCGATGATCTTTCGATAGCGGGCAACGGCGCTCCGGTCGGCAACTCGGTCCAACGCGCGGAGGTCAGCGGCGGTG
>CAITDZ010000027.1 GCA_903891285.1 uncultured Solirubrobacterales bacterium | reverse complement strand
GTCGTCGAGCTTCCTGCCGTTGGCTCCGAACAGCTTGATTCCGTTGTCGGTGAAGGGGTTGTGGGAGGCCGAGATCACGGCTGCGAGGTCGAACGAGTAGAGGCTGGCGAGGATCGGTGCCGCGGGGGTCGGCAGCACGCCGGTGAGATAGATGTCGGCGCCCGAGGAGGCCGCCCCGGAAGCGAAGGCCGACTCGAGAGCCGGACCCGACTCCCTCGTGTCCCGGACGACGAGCACCTTCGGGCGCGGTGGCTCCACGAGTGCCGCCGCGGCCCGACCGAGGGCCATCGCGAGCTGGGCATCGAGCAGCTCGCCAACCGGACCCCGAACTCCGTCGGTCCCGAACAGTCTCGCCTCCGGAGCGGCCACCGGGCCTTTCAGCGTTTGGAGAACTGGGGCCGCTTGCGGGCCTTCTTGAGACCGGCCTTACGACGCTCCTTGGCCCTCGAATCCCTGGTGAGGAAACCCCGCTTCTTGAGCTCCTGCCTCAGTTCCGGGACCGCCTCGGTCAAACCCCTCGCGATGCCGTGCCGCGCAGCGCCGGCCTGACCGCTGATGCCGCCGCCCTGGACCAGGACCCTGACCTCGACCTTGCCGTCGAAGCCGGTGGCAACGAGCGGCGAACTGACGATGGTCCGGTGCCGGGACCTCGGAAAGTACTCCTCGAAGTCGCGGCCGTTGACCGTGATCGTCCCCTTGCCGGGCAGGATCACCACGCGGGCGACCGAGCGCTTGCGCTTGCCGGTCGCCTGGATCCGCGCATCCTTCGGCAGGGTGGCCGAGCTGGCTGCGGCAATCGGCTCCTCTTCCTCTACCTCGTCCCGGGTGAGTTCGGCCTCCTTGGCCGCCTTCTCTTCAGCCTCGGCCTCCTGTCGGGCCTTCTCCTCGGCATCGAGCTCGACCTCGGGTTCCAGTGAGATCGGTTCCAGATCGGCCCCCGGAGGGAGGTCCTTCGCCTTGGCGGCCTTCTCCTCACCCTTGGCGGATGAACCGGACCCGGACCCCGGAGACTCAGCACCGGGATCCTCTTCCACAACCTTTTCGGCCTGATCGGTCCCCTTGGCCTCGGGCGTCACCTCCACCTCGGCGGCCTGGCCTTCCGTTGCGCCATCTTCGGCGACTTCAGGCGCCTGATCGGGTTCGACGGCCTCCTCCTCGACCACCGACTCCTCGAGCTCCTCTCCGTTTTCCGGCTCTTCCGCCATCAGGCCTCGACCTCGAGCTTCTCGGGTGCCTGCGCCTCGTGCGGATGTTCAGGTCCGGCGTATACCTTCAGCTTGGTCAACTGCTTTCGGGCCAGTCGGTTCCGGGGCATCATTCCCTTCACCGCCTTCCGGATCACCTCTTCCGGGCTGCGCTCGAGCATCTCCCTCAGGGTCCGGCTGCGAATTCCCCCCGGGTATCCACTGTGGCGCCAGTAGGTCTTCGAGTCCAGCTTGTCGCCCGTTACCCGGATCTTCTCAGCGTTGATCACGACCACGAAATCCCCCGTATCGACGTGAGGGGTGTAGTCGGGCTTTCCCTTTCCGCGAAGCTGATCGGCAAGTCGGGTCGCCAAGCGGCCCAGGGTCTGCCCCTCGGCGTCAACGACGAACCACTTGCGGGCTCGGGTCTCGGGTGTTGCGACGAAAGTCTTCACGGGTTCTCGATCCAGCGGCGGGAAACGTTTCCCGGACCGGACCCGCGGATAATAGGGGACGGACAGTGCCATCGGGGTCGGACTGGCAACGGTGGTCCCTCCTATACTCCAGATCTTCGAAGCCGAGTCGGGATGTACCTTCGAAGGACCTGCCTCGCGGAACCGCAGGAAACGCGGAACGCCGATCGAAGGGCACAGGGATTGGGATCCCCGTGGGGAATCCGACGACCAACCGGCTCGAGAGGCAGATGGAAGCGATGAACCCGCGACCGACCAAACCGCACGCTACGAAGGCAGCCGCCCTGATCGGCTGGCTCGCCGTCTTGCTCGGCCTCGCTGCTCCTGCGATGGCACTCGACGGACCGGGCGGCGGGCTGCCCGTGCCCAACCCCCCGCGCATTTCTGACGTCATCTGTCTGACCGACTGCCTCGCCCTCAGGACGGCCTCGATCGGCTCGAAGGTCCAGGTTTCCGGAACCGACATGGGTCAAGTTCGATCGATCTCCTTCAAGGCCACCGATGGCCGCTCCCGGACGGCCCCGGCCTCGGTAACCGAGACGTCGGTTACGGCAACGGTCCCTGACGGTACGAAGCCAGGCACGGTTAGGGTGATCGCGACGGGTGGCGCAGTCTCCGACCATTCGCCCGAGCGCCTCGGAATCGGTCCCAAGCCCTCTGCCGGTACCGGGTCGCCTCGACTTCTCGACGTCAAGGCCACCCCCGAGAGGGCCTACCTTTTCGGCGTCAGGAAACCGACCCTCGATTTCGTCCTCGGAGGCGTTGCCGGCCCGACCGACCTTCGGGTCGACCTGGTCACCGCATCCTCGACCGTAGTCGCCTCGGAATTCATGAGGGGTGTGTTGCCCAACCAGAGCGTCCGGTTCCAGTGGAACGGGCGATCTTCCTCCGGCAAGACGGCACCCCCGGGGCGGTACTCGTTCCGCATCTCGACCGCCAGTGGCGGGTCGCTTGGTGGTCTGGCCGATCGGGATGAACCCGGGACGGGGCTCTCCTTCCGGCTCCTGGGGTTTGTCTTTCCCCTTCCGGCCCCCCACACCTACGGCGACGGGATCGGGGCCGGGCGAGGCCATCAGGGGGTCGATGTCATGGCCGATTGCGGGAAGCCACTCTTTGCGGCCCGAGGCGGAAGGGTCTATTGGAACGATTACCAGGCGAGCGGGGCCGGGAACTACGTCGTGATCAATCTGGCCGGAACCGGTGGTCAGAGCCACGTCTACATGCACCTCAGCGAACCTTCTCCCCTCAAGAAGGGCTCCTTCGTCAGAACCGGGCAAAGGATCGGGACCGTCGGCACGACCGGCCGGAGTACGGCCTGCCACCTCCACTTCGAGCATTGGTCGGCACCCGGCTGGTACCAGGGGGGAACCTTCCTCGACCCAACATCCCAGCTCAAGGCGTGGGACCGGTACAGCTGATGTGCATGCAGTGCGTTACGGGGGCGGCAATCGCCGCGACTGCTTCGGCAACTGGACTCCGGGCGTGGCTCGGAACCCGGAGGAAGCGACCGCTTTCGCCCCGGCTCCTGAAGCTCATTACGGCAATGATCGTCACTGCCGGGGTGATCGCGGCCGGCCTTCAGGTCTGAGGGAAACCGACCCCGTCAGTGGTGGTGGGCGTCGCCGGCGGCCGATCCCAGCCGGTCGGTCGGCAGGGATCCAGCCATCCAGGCAGCAAGGGCCGTGGTCAAGGGAACAGCAGCGATGATCCCGATCGAGCCGACCAGCATCGCCACCACCTCCTTTGCCACGATCTCGAGATTGATCGTGTCCCAGGCACCGAGCTCCCCGACCCCGAAGATCAGGAGCAAGGGCAACGATGAGCCGACATAGGCGAGGACCAGGGTGTTGACGGTCGCACTGACGTGGTCCCTGCCTACGTCTATCGCCCGGCGGTAAAGGGTTCTGAAGCCCTCGTCCGGGGCAGCAGCCTTCAATGCCAGGACGGTCGAGGCCTGACTGATCGTCACGTCGTCGAGTACCCCAAGGGCACCGATGACCATCCC
>CAITDZ010000026.1 GCA_903891285.1 uncultured Solirubrobacterales bacterium | reverse complement strand
TGGAACTCCGATCACGCCGGGGTATTCAGCAAGCTGAAGATGCAGGGCTAGGCACCGGAACGGGTGCCGCCGACCGGGGTCCGCCCCGGTCGGAACCCCCTCCTCCGAAGTCCCCACCGAGCCGTACTTCGAGCCTCCCTACTGGTGGGTTCGAACCCCTGTCTGCCAGCCGTCGATGCACCGCGGCGGGTCGGGCGACCCCGTACCGCGCCTAGTGTGATTCCGGTCCGCTCCCTTGAAAGGCCTGCCCAACCTTGATATAAACTCACTTAGATTTTATTCCCTGCTCCACTCTGGCTGTTTAGCGCTCCCTGACTGGGATTCAAGCGCTCGCGCAAGGGCCCGCAACACGGGAGGCACGAAGCCTCACATCGAGGCCTCGGGCCAGCGCGGAGCGGGGACTGAAACGAGGAAGAACGAGCGGGGGCCAGACCCGGCCTCCGCCAGACAGATGGAACAGGAGAAAAGACTGTGGGAAAGACGATAGGAATCGACCTCGGCACGACCAACTCGTGCGTAGCGATCTTCGAGGGTGGCGAGCCCGAGGTATTGGAGAACTCAGAAGGTGGGCGGACCACCCCCTCGGTGGTCGCCTTCAACGACAAGGACGAGCGCCTGGTTGGAACGGTCGCCAAGCGCCAGGCCGTGATGAACCCCGAGAACACGATCTTCTCGATCAAGAGGTTCATGGGCCGCAAGGAGTCCGAGGTCGGCGAAGAGGAGACGATCGTGCCGTACAAGGTCGTCGCCGGTCCGAACGACGACGTCCGGGTCGAGGTTCGCGGTGAGCAGTACTCGCCGCCCGAGATCAGCGCGATGATCCTCCAGAAGCTGAAGTCAGACGCCGAAGCGAAGCTCGGCGAGACGGTCGATGCCGCGGTGATCACCGTGCCGGCCTACTTCAACGACGACCAGCGACAGGCGACCAAGGACGCCGGCAAGATCGCCGGGCTCGAGGTCAAGCGGATCATCAACGAGCCGACCGCGGCGTCGCTCGCGTACGGACTCGACAAGGAAGCGACCGACCAGACGATCCTGGTCTTCGACCTCGGTGGCGGGACGTTCGACGTCTCGGTGCTGGAGATCGGTGACGGGGTCTTCGAGGTCAAGTCGACCGCCGGAGACAACCACCTCGGTGGCGATAACTTCGACAAGGCGATCGTCGAGTGGCTCGTCGCGGAGTTCAAGAAGGACCAGGGCGTCGACCTGGCCCAGGACAAGAACTCGCTCCAGCGCCTCTACGAGGCTGCCGAGAAGGCGAAGATCGAGCTCTCCTCGGCCCAGGAGACCCAGATCAACATCCCGTTCATCACGGCGGTCGAGGGTCAGCCGAAGCATCTCGACATCAAGCTGACCCGGTCGAAGCTGAACGAGTTGACCGCCGACCTGATCGAGCGGGTGGTCGGACCGGTGAAGCAGGCACTCGCCGACGCCGGCGACCCGAACGTCGACCACGTGGTCCTGGTCGGTGGCATGACCCGCATGCCGGCCGTCCGCGAGAAGGTCACCGAGCTGACCGGGAAGGAGCCCCACCAGGGGGTCAACCCGGACGAGGTCGTCTCGCTCGGCGCGGCGATCCAGGCCGGTGTGCTCGAAGGCGACGTCAAGGACGTGCTGCTGCTCGACGTCACCCCGCTGACCCTCGGCATCGAGACCAAGGGTGGCGTGATGACGAGGCTGATCGAGCGCAACACGACGATCCCGACCAAGAAGTCAGAGGTCTTCTCGACCGCCGAGGACAACCAGCCCTCGGTCGAGATCCACGTGCTCCAGGGCGAGCGCGAGATGGCCTCCTACAACAAGAGCCTGGGCAAGTTCCAGCTCACCGGGATCCCGCCTGCCCCCAGGGGTATGCCGCAGATCGAGGTCACCTTCGACATCGACGCCAACGGCATCCTCCACGTCGGGGCGAAGGACCTCGGCACGGGCAAGGAGCAGACGATCGAGATCAAGGCCGGGTCCGGACTCTCTGAGACCGAGATCGAGGACATGATCTCCGACGCCGAGGCCCACGCCGACGACGACCGTCGCCAGCGTGAGCTCGCCGAGGCCCGGAACGTCGCCGAAAACACCGCGTACAGCTCCGAGAAGCAGCTCGAGGAGCTGGGCGACCAGGTGGCCGACGACGATCGGGAGCTGATCACCGCCGCGATCAAGGACGTTCGCGAGGCGGTCGAAGGCGAGGACGTCGAGGCGATCAACCAGAAGGCCGAGGCACTCCAGTCCGCCTTCCACAAGGTCTCGGAGAAGGTCTATCAGGCCGCTCAGGCGACCCAGGCCGAGGGATCCGTCAACGGTGACGGCACCCCTTCCGATGACGAGGAAGAGGTGATCGAGGCCGAGGTCGTCGACGAGGACGAAGGCAAGTGACGCCCGGGCTGGCCGAGGATCCGGCCGGGCCCGAGCGGACCGGTGACGAGCAGTCGCCCGTCGGGGAGCAGATCCCCGACGGCGACGCCATCGCGCCCGAAAACCCGGAGGCCGAGCAGCCCGAGGGAGCGGCGACGAACGGAACCGATCCGGCCGATGAGGAAGCGGCGACCGGGGATCCCCTGGTCGAAATGACCAGGGAGCGGGACGAATACCTGGACCTGGCCCAGAGGACCCGGGCCGAGTTCGACAACTACCGCAAGCGAGTCGCTACCGAGTCGGAGCAGGCCGTGATCCGGGGACGGACCGAGGTGGCCAACGGCGTGATCGGAACGCTCGACAACCTCGAGCGGGCGATGGAGACCGAGGGCGTTACGCCCGGGGAGGCGCTCGCCGGGGGTCTGCCCGAGGGCTCACCGGTAACCCTTCAGGGACTGGTCGTCGCCTACCGCGATCTGGTCGAGGCGCTCGCCTCGGCCGGGATCGAGCAATTCGACCCGGCCGGCGAAGAGTTCGACCCGAACCTCCACGAAGCCCTCCAGGCACTCGAAGCCGACGGCACCGCCTCGGGAATCATCCTCGAGGTGATGCAGCGGGGCTACCGGGCCGGCGATCAGGTGATCAGGGCCGCCCGCGTGGTGGTCTCCAAGTAGGGGTCGGGCGATGGCGAAGGACCTCTACGGAGTCCTCGGGGTCTCGAAGGATGCGACCGACGAGGAGCTGAAGAAGGCGCACCGCAAACTGGTGCGCGAGTACCACCCGGACCGAAACCCCGACGACCCGGCTGCCGAGGAGCGCTTCAAGGAGATCCAGGAGGCGTACGACGTGCTTTCGGATCCCGAGAAGCGCCAGGCGTACGACGCCGGCGGGATGTTCGGCGGCTTCGGTGGCCAGGGCGGCTTTGGTGGCCAGCCGGGCGGTTTTCCGGGCGATTTCGGCGACATCTTCTCGGGGATCTTCAACCGCGGGGCCGGCCCGGGTGCCGGGGCGCCCCCGATCCGGGGGCGCGACCTCGAGACCGAGGTCCGGATCTCCTTCGACGACGCGATGAACGGAACCCAGATCTCGGTCACCGTCCCGAAGTCCGAGTCCTGCCCGACCTGCGCAGGGACCGGCGCCCAGCCGGGGACGACCTCGGAAACCTGTCCTTCCTGCCAGGGTCGCGGGATCGACTCCCAGGGTCAGGGCTTCTTCTCGATCAGCCAGCCCTGCGCCCAGTGCGGGGGCACCGGCCAGATCATTCCCGACCCATGCCGGACCTGCGGCGGCAGCGGCAGGACCCACCAGACCAAGCGCTACCGGGTGAAGGTCCCGGCTGGGGTCAAGGACGGAAGCCGCATCCGGGTCGCCGGCAAGGGCGAGGCCGGTGAGCGCGGGGCGCCCTCCGGCGACCTCTTCGTGACCGTCCAGGTCACCCCGTCCCCGATCTTCAAGCGACTCGACGACGGCAGCCTCGAGGTCGAGGTCCCGATTTCGGTGACCGAGGCGATCCGTGGCGGGACGATCGAGGTACCGACCCTCGGGGGTACCAAGCGGATCAGGGTCGCCCCCGGAACCCAGAACGGAGCCCTCCACCGGCTGAAGGGCGAGGGCCCACCCCGGACCGGTGGCAAGGGGAAGGGTCGGGGCGACATCCGGTACCGGATGAACGTGAAGATCCCGAAGGAACTCGACGACGAGCAGCGCCGGGCTGTAGACCAGCTGGCGGAGACGATGAATGGGAACGACCCGCGTCAGGACCTTCTGGCCCGGGCACGGTCCGGGGGAGGCTGAGTCGGATGGGTAAGGCGAAAGACATCGAACCCGATCGCTCCGGGAAGGAGCGGGAGGTCGAGATCGGCGAGGAGCAGGGCGTCTTCATGATTTCCGTGGCGGCCGAGCTCGCCGACATGCACCCCCAGACCCTCCGTATATACGAGGCGAAAGGGTTGATCACCCCCAAGCGCTCGCCGCGGAACACCCGCCTCTACTCGCGAAGCGACGTCGAACTCCTGAAGAGGATCCAGCGACTCACCTCCGAGCAGGGCCTGAACCTGGCCGGAGTCGGGACGGTGCTCGAGATGGAGTCCCGCTTCGACGAGATGCGGCTCGAACTCGAACGGATGAGGGAGCGGGCCCGTGAGCTCGAGCGACGTCTGGTCGATGAACTCGACCGGGTTCGCCGCGAGCTGGGGGCAGAGATCGTTCCCTACGGCCGGTATGAACCCAACCTGCCCAAACCGCCGACCGAAGCCCGCCCCGTTCGGGTGAGGGTCCGACGACCAGACGAAGGAAAGGGAGACCAGGATGCAGCCTGACCGATTCACGGTGAAGACCCAGGAGGCCCTGGCACACGCCCAGCGCCTCGCGATCGGCAACCGGAACACCGAGATAACCCCCGCCCACCTGCTCTCCGCCCTGCTCGACCAGCAGGAGGGGCTGGTTCCGGCCGTGCTGACCAAGCTCGGCACTGATATTCCGGCGGTCCGGGTGAAGGTCGACCAGCTGATCGCAGACCTGCCGACCCTCTCCGGCGACGCCGAGGTCGACCCGAAGCCTTCCTCCTCGCTGCTCCAGGTGATCAACCGGGCCGAGGGCGAGATGGCTCAGATGGGCGACGAGTACCTCTCGACCGAGCACCTGCTGCTCGGGATCGCCGACGGCTCCTCCCCGCTGGCCGAAGTCCTCCCCAGCCGCGATGCGCTCGCCGGGGCGATCGCCGAGGTGAGGGGACCGCACAAGGTCGACTCGCCGAACCCCGAGGACCAGGTCCAGGCCCTCGAGAAGTACGGGCGCGACCTGACCGCCGATGCCGAGGCCGGCAAGCTCGACCCGGTGATCGGCCGGGACGAGGAGGTCCGACGCGTGGTCCAGGTGCTCTCCAGGAGGACCAAGAACAACCCGGTCCTGATCGGTGAACCCGGGGTGGGCAAGACCGCGATCGTCGAAGGACTCGCCCAGCGGATCGTCTCGGGCGACGTGCCCGAAAGCCTCCGCGACCGGAGGGTGATCGCACTCGACATCGGCGCCCTGCTCGCCGGCTCGAAATACCGCGGCGAGTTCGAGGAGCGGCTGAAGGCAGTCCTGACCGAGGTCCAGGCGGCCGAGGGGCAGATCGTCCTCTTCCTCGACGAGCTCCACACGATCGTCGGGGCCGGGGCGGCAGAAGGCGCCGTCGATGCGGCCAACCTGCTCAAGCCGATGCTCGCCAGGGGTGAGCTCCGGGCGGTCGGCGCGACCACCCTGGACGAGTACCGCCAGCACATCGAGAAGGACGCGGCCCTCGAGCGCCGGTTCCAGCCGGTCACGGTCGGCGAGCCGGACGTGCCGGCGACGATCGCCATCCTCCGCGGACTCAAAGAGCGCTACGAGGTGCACCACGGTGTGCGGATCGCCGACTCGGCGATCATCGCCGCCGCCAACCTTTCGGAGCGCTACATCGCCGATCGCTTCCTTCCCGACAAGGCGATCGACCTGATCGACGAGTCGGCCTCCCGGCTGAAGATCGAGATCGACTCGATGCCGACCGAGATCGATGAGGTCGAACGGCGGGTCCAGCAGCTCGAGATCGAGCGGGAGGCGCTCAAGGCCGAGACCGACGATGCCTCGAAGGCGAGGCTGGAGGCCCTCGAGGCCGAGCTGGCCGAGCTGGTCGAGGAGGCAAGCTCGATGAAGGCGCGCTGGCAGTCGGAGAAGGGACTGATCGAGGCGATCAAGGAGGGCAAGTCAGCCCTCGAGGAAGCGAATCGCGAGGCCGAGCGGGCCGAACGCGACGCGAACCTCGAACGGGCGGCCGAACTCCGCTACAGCGAGATCCCCGAGATCGAACGGACCGTCGAAGGCGCTGAGGAGGAGCTGACCAAGTTCCAGGCCGAGGGCGGGGCGATGCTCACCGAGGAAGTCACCGACCAGGACGTGGCCGAGGTGGTCGCCAAGTGGACCGGCATCCCGGTCAGCCGGATGATGGAAGGCGAGGCCGACAAGCTGATCCATCTCGAGGACCGCCTGCACGAACGGGTGATCGGCCAGGACGAGGCGGTCAGCGCGGTGTCCAATGCCCTGAGGAGATCACGGGCCGGCCTGTCCGACCCGAACCAGCCGATCGGATCCTTCCTCTTCCTGGGACCGACCGGGGTCGGCAAGACCGAGCTGGCCAAGGCGCTCGCCGAGTTCATGTTCGACTCCGAGGACGCGATCATCCGGCTCGACATGTCCGAGTACATGGAGAAGCACACCGTCTCGAGGCTGGTCGGGGCTCCTCCGGGATACGTCGGCTACGAGGAAGGTGGCCAGCTGACCGAGGCGGTTCGCAGGCGCCCCTATGCAGTCATCCTCCTCGACGAGATCGAGAAGGCCCACCCGGACGTCTTCAACACCCTGCTCCAGGTGATGGACGACGGCCGCCTGACCGACGGTCAGGGTCGGACCGTCAGCTTCACCAACACGATCCTGATCATGACCTCGAACGTCGGAAGCCAGGAGATCGCCGGCGAGGTGGTCGACGAGAAGATCCGTGAGCAGGTGGACGAGATCCTCGCAACCACCTTCAAGCCGGAGTTCCTCAACCGGATCGACGACAAGGTGATCTTCCACCGCCTGTCGCGGGAGGACATCGACCAGATCGTCGACCTCCAGATCAAGGACCTGATGGGCAGAGTGGCCGAGAAGGACATCGAGGTCGACCTGACCGACGATGCAAGGACGCTCCTAGGGAACCTCGGCTACGACCCCACCTACGGTGCCCGTCCGCTCAAACGGGTCATCCAGAAGCGGCTGGTCGACCCCTTCGCGCTGAAGCTGCTCGAGGGTGAATTCTCGGAGGGAGATCGGGTCGTCGTCGGCACAGCGGATGGCGAATTGACCTTCGAGAAGGACTGAACGAAGCCGATTCCGCTCCTGGGGGGCGGAATCGCTGTTTCGTCAACACGACCTTTACGAGACCGGAAGGTCGTCCCGGGTATCGTTCCCGGTTGGCTTCAGCTGTATCGCTTCGGCAGGGAAGGAAGTAGAGATCCGGGAGGAAAAGGAACACGGGTTGGAACCGCCCACGGAGGGGCCGGACAAGGCACCCTCCGCTCTCACCTGGCCGCTCCGGCGTCTCTGGTGGGTGGTCGAGGACCGGTTGGTCTGGCCGATCCGGCGGGCCCTCGCCAAGCTGGGGGAGGCCACGGCCCGGGCAATCGAGGCGGCCACCTGGCCCCTTCGGAAGCTCTGGTGGAAGATCGAAGATCGAGTGATCTGGCCGGTCTCCGACTTCTTCTCGGGCATTCGAAAGGACCGGACCTCGGCCCGCGACGCCCGCACGAGAAGGCTCGAGGTCGATCGCCGGCCGCTCGCCTGGGTCGGTGCGACCGCCCTGACCATGGTCGCGGTCGGGGCGACCGCGGCAGCCGTCTTCTTCTACAACGAGGCCGAAGACTCGAACTCCGGTCGGATCGTCGTCCAGGGATCGGACCCCCAGACCGTGATCGTCCCGATGGAGCCGAACCTCTCGAACGACCCGACGCTCGAGGGAGTGGCACCGAGGTTCGAGGCAGCGGCCAGCAGCGACGGAGGGAATTCCGGCCAGCTCCCAGCCAACGCTGTCGAGCCGGCGCCCGAGCCGAAGGAACCGGCGATGGAGGCGGCCCACCGATTCGCGACGGCCTTCGCAGCCTGGGAGGTCGGGCGCAAGGCGGCGATCGGCACGATCAAGGAGACCACGACCAGACGCCTCGGACGGGAACTGGCCGCTAGGCCACCCCGCCTTCCCGAAGGAGTCAAGGTCCCGAGGGCGCGGGTGCTGAATGTGGTCGAGGGCAAGTCGACGGGCGACCGAACCGAAGCCTCGGTCTCCCTGCTGAGGGCCGGCTCGGCGAGTGAACTCCGCCTGCTGCTGAAGCGCGAAGGCGAGGGTGCCCGACCGACCTGGCTGGTGACTGAGGTGAAGGGATGACTGCCAGACGCACGACAGGGATCGCCTTCACCGCGATCCTCGGCCTTGTATTGGCATCACTCTCGGTCGTGGTGGCCCAGGCGGCGCCAGGCCCGACCGGAGGGGTCGTCCCCGGTGCACCCGAGGGGGCGGACGGTGGAAAGCCGAAGACGGTGGTCCCGAGCGAGTCGAGCCCGGATTCGGCCGAGCTGCCAGAGGATGCCGCCGACGCGACGATCACCACCGACCCCAACGTCGGCCTTTCCGACCCGACCGGGGCAGCCCCCGCCTGCGACGGAACGCAGGGTCCTCCCCCCCGGCTGATCCCGATCTACATCCAGGCCGCCAAGAAGTACGGCCTCGGCGAACGCGGCCCCCAGATACTCGCCGCGATCAACCGGATCGAGACCGACTTCGGGCGACTGAACGAGGTCACCTCGACCGCCGGTGCGATCGGGTGGATGCAGTTCATGCCCTCGACCTGGGACGCCTACGGGATCGACGGGGACGGTGACGGCGAGGCCGACCCCTACAACGCCCGCGACGCGATCCACTCGGCAGCCAACTACCTCAGCGCGGCCGGGGCTCCGGGAGACTGGTACGACGCTATCTGGGCCTACAACCACGCCGACTGGTACGTGCAGGACGTCCTCGAGTACGCCACCTGTTACGGAGCGCTCCAGGACACGATCAAGCCCGACCGGATGACCGTCTTCACCTGCCAGGCCAAGCCCGCACTCGTCGGCTCCGTCCCCGCCTACTACCTGAGGGCGTTCGAGAACGCGGCTGCCCGTTACGAGCTTGGTCCGGCGGCGATCTGGACGATGGCAGCGGTCGCCAGGATCGAGTCCGACTTCGGCAGGAGCATGGACCCGGCAACCATGGAGCAGACCGGCCCGATGGGACTCGAGCCGGGCCAGTGGGACCGCTACGGAGTCGACGGCGACGGCGACGGCCTGGTGACCCGCGACTCGGCCTGGGACGGAATCTCGACCTTCGCCCGGATGGTCTGGGCGGAAGGGGGCGTGCGGAAGGCGCTGTTCAGCCACAACCATGCTGCCTGGTACGTCGAGGCGGTGTCCCGGGACGCGAAACGGCTCGCCGGCAAGTGCGAGGAGACGAAGAGTGCCTGGACGATCCTGTACCCACGCCCGACCACCAACGCGACCGAGATCAACTGGGACAACCTCCAGATCCTCAACCCGACCGCCCTGGCCGACATCGAGAACGGCCGGCTCGATCCGCGGGTGATCAACCTCCTGGCCTACCTGACCGCCCGATACCGGATCCTGGTCTCCTCGCTTCGCTCCGACCACAGCATGATGACCACCAGCGGCAACGTCTCCAACCACTACTACGGCAGGGCGCTCGATATCGCGGCAGTCAACGGAGTCCCCTGCACAGACATGTCCTACGACAGCCCCTGCTCCCAGGTCGGCAGGCTGCTGGTCGCCCTGCCGGCCGGTGCCAGGCCGACCGAGCTGATCTACGGGTACGACCTCGACGGTCCCGGCCCGGCCTTCGCGATGTCCGACCATCGCGACCATATCCACGCCGGCTTCGGCGCCTGAGCGTTCGCCTTCCCCTGCCGCCGGACCGGACTATGCTCCGGGCAGGCCGCAACGTGAGCGAACGGAAGGAGAGGAGCGGATGGCAACCTTCATCATGCTGAGCAGCCTTACCCCTGAGGGAGTCAAGACCATGAAGGAGAACCCCGGGCGGGTCGCCCAGGTGAACCGCGAGGTCGAGGCGCTGGGCGCCCAGGTGGTCACCCAGTACGCGA
>CAITDZ010000025.1 GCA_903891285.1 uncultured Solirubrobacterales bacterium | reverse complement strand
CGGGTGAAGGTCCCGGTCTCGATGCCCGCTTCCAGGGCGCGGTCGAGGGCCTTGGCATCCTGCCTGTCCGAGCCGACGCCGGCCACCTCGATCCCGTCACGGCCGTGGAGTCGGTCGAGGATCGCCTGGAGGTTCGATCCCGCGCCGGAGGCCAGCACGACGAGGCGGAATGTTCCTTCCTCACCTTCCACGTCACCATCCTGCCCCATCCAAACCCCATCTGGCGCTTCGGGTGGCGTCGACTGGGGCGAAGGGGTCCCCCGGAAGCTCTACCGGGAGTGGAGCTCGAGTTCACCCGCCATGCGAAGAACCGCATGCGCCACCTCGGGTTTTCGTCGGCTGAGGTTGCCCGGGTCGTCCAGGAAGGGCGGCAGACCGTCCCTGACGCTGCCGGCAGACCCCGCCACGAGGGTCGCCTGCGGGGCCTTCCGGTCCGGGTCGTGATGGCAGTTGACAGGCCGAACCTCGTCATTACCCTTCATCGGAGAGGAAGATGATCAGGGCCGAATACGACAGTCAGGCAGATGCTCTCTCGATCGACTTGGCGGAGGCGGATGGGTGGGATGACTCGCTGGTTGTCGATGACTCGGCCTGTCGGGTTGCCCTCTCGGGTGGGGTGCCGGTGAACGTCGAGTTATTGGCTCCCACGTCGAACCTCCACCTGCTCGCTGAAGCCGCGAGGGTCCTAGGGATAGAGCAGTCCCGGCTCGAGGCGGCTGCCGGTTCGGCTCTCGCCGCACCCGACACCGTCGTTTCGCTCACCTTCTCGGCCCCCGCCGGTTCGTCCGACCCGGGCCATTAGTTTTTCCCGGTACGTCCCGTCGAGGAAGGGAGTGGTCATGGAATCGGTTCTGCGTCCGTCCGGCCTGCTTTTCAAGAGGCTGGTCCTGGTCTTCTGGACGATGTTCTTCACGATGGTTGCGATCACCAACTTCGTCAACCTGATGGGGGTCTTCGACGTCTTCGACTGGACCTTCCTCAACTCGGAGAACTTCGCCTACCTGAAGGAGACGGACAAGATCTACGGGATGGGTGAGGGCATCACGAAGCTCTTCCTGATCGGGGCATTCCTGATCGAGCTGATTGCGGCGATCCTCTTCTGGAGGGCACTCGTCGGATCGGGACGAGGCCCTGAGGCCCGGACCAGGGCGATCCTCGCTGTCTGCTTCGGCACGCTCGTCTGGACGGCCTTCGTATTCATGACCGAGTTCTTCGTCGCATACGGCAGCGAGTCGCCCTTCCGCGAGCTGCTGATGATCATGATCGGGGCCGGGCTGGTGATCGTCCTGGTACCAGACGAGTTCGGTACTGACGGCTGACCGCCGGAACCGGGTTCAGCGACCGACCGGGATCGTCGCGATCTGTTCGAGGTCGAACTTGTTGTCTGCCTGCTCGGGGTCGTCGCCCAGCGGGTAGTTGCCGGTGAAGCAGGCATCGCAGTGGATCGAGGCCGGCGTCCCGATCGCCTCGTAGACCCCCTCCATCGAGAGGTAGGCGAGGGTGTCGGCACCGACCGCATCGCAGATCTCCTCGACCGTGCGGCCGTGGGCGACCATCTCCTCCCGGCCGGACATGTCGACCCCGTAGTTGCAGCCGTACCGGATCGGCGGGGCCGAGATACGGAGGTGGACCTCGGTCGCACCTGCCTCGCGGAGCATGCCGACGATCTGCCGGGTGGTGTTGCCGCGGACGATCGAGTCGTCGACCACCACCACCCGCTTGCCGGAGACGATCTCGGGGAGCGGGTTGAACTTCATCCTCAGGCCGTGCTGGCGGAGTTCCTGGCCGGGCTGGATGAAGGTTCGGGCGACGTAGCGGTTCTTGATCAGGCCGTCGTCCTGGGGCAGGCCGGAGGCTCGGGCGAAGCCCCGGGCGGCGGGGGTGCCGGAGTCCGGGACGGCGATCACCAGATCGGCCTCGACCGGTGATTCCCGCCAGAGGATCTCGCCCATCCTGCCCCGGACCTCCTGGAGGCGCTTGCCCTCCAGCCGGGTGTCGGGGCGGGAGAAGTAGATGTGCTCGAACACGCACATCGCTTTCCGGTCGGAGGTCAGGACCTGGCGGGACTCGAGGCCTTTCTCGTTCAGGGAGACCATCTCCCCGGGGTTGACCTCCCGAACCAGCTCGGCGCCGATGATGTCGAAGGCCGAGCTCTCCGAGGCGATCACCCAGTCGTCTTCGAGTCGCCCGATGGAGAGTGGCCGGATGCCGAGCGGATCGCGGAAGGCGACGATCGCGTGCTTGGTCATGACCACGGTCGAGTAGGCACCCTTCAGCTGGGGCATAACGTTCGCGACGGCATCCTCTACGTAGCGGCCGTAATCGGAGGAGATCAGCGCCGCGATGATCTCCGAGTCGGTCGTCCCGCGGAAGTCGATCCCCTTGTGGCGTAGCTGGTTGTAGAGCTCGACCGCATTGATCAGGTTGCCGTTGTGGGCGAGGGCGAGCTCGCGGCCGTCGTCTCGCCAGATCGGCTGGGCGTTCTCCCAGGAGCCGCCGCCTGTGGTCGAGTATCGGACGTGGCCGATCGCCATCGAGCCGGTCAGTGCCCGGAGCTTGTCCTCGTCGAACACCTGGGAGACCAGGCCGGCGTCGCGGATCGTCGTGATGTGGCCGCCCTCGCAGGTGGCGATCCCGGCCGACTCCTGGCCGCGGTGCTGGAGGGCGTAGAGCCCGAAGTAGGTCAGGCGGGAGACGTCCCTTCCGGGTGCGTATATCCCAAACACCCCGCACTCGTCGCGGGGGCCGTCACGTTCCGGGATCGTCGCCTCGTCGGCGGGGCTCAAGGCCTCTAAACCACCTGTCGGTCTCGGGTAAGGGGGACGGTGAGGGAACGCCGGCAGGTCCTCCTCCGGAACTCCCTGCTCGTGGAGCGTAGCAGCAGCCGGTGAGGGGTCGGGCCGTTTGGGGAGGACGATCGGTCGTCGTCGCGACTCACGCCTCGACCGCGGCCGGGAGCGACTCCCAGGCCTCGCGGAGGCGGGCCAGCCCGAGTACAACCGTCCGCTCGCCAGCCGTCACTTGCAGCTCGTCCCCGGCGACCGGCCCGAGCATCTCGACCGGAACGCCCTTCCCACCGAGCTGCTCGAGAACCGGATGCTCACCGGCCAGGATGAATCCGCCCGGGCACTCGCCGAACAGGGCATCCTCGGGTGAGCAGTCGGTGCGGGCGATCAGGGAACCGAGGTCGACGTCGCAGCCCAGGCCGGCGTTGATGGCCAGCTCGGCAAGGGCGACCGCAATGCCGCCGTCGGAGACGTCGTGGGCGGTCCGGACCGAGCCACTCCTCACCGCCTCGCGTACCACCTCGATCGCCGCGATCGAGCCCTCGAGGTCGGGGTCGGGAAGGCCGGGCCCCAGTGAGCCGGTCAGTGAGGCCAGCTCGGACCCGGCGAGGGAAGGATCGAACGGGCCGACCAGGGCGACCTGGTCCCCCTCTTCCCAGGGGCGGGAGGCGACCCGGTTGGGGTCCGGCACCTCCCCGACCATGCCGACCACCGGGGTCGGGTAGATCGGACCGGACGGCGTCTCGTTGTAGAGGGAGACGTTCCCGCCGACCACCGGCACCCCGAGCGCCCTGCAGGCATCGCCCAGCCCCTCTACCGAGCGGGTCAGCTGCCAGGCGATCGTCGGCTTCTCGGGATTTCCGAAGTTGAGGCAGTTGGTCACTCCGAGCGGCTCGGCCCCGACAGAGGCCAGGTTCGCCGCGCACTCGAGCACCGTACCGACGGTCCCGCTCCACGGTTCGCAGGCGACCCGCCGGCCGGAGCCATCGATCGCGACGGCGATTGCCGTGCCGGCCTCGGGGATCGAGAGCACGGCGGCATCCGCCGGCCCAGGCCGGACCACCGTGCGCGAGCCGACGATCGAGTCGTACTGCTCGAAGGCCCATTGCTTGGAGGCGATCGTGGGGGAGGCGAGAAGGGCGAGCAGGACCTCCTCGGGGTCGGTCTCCGGATCGAGGGTTGGGTGGTTCGAGTAGGGCCACTCGGTGGGTTCCGCTGGCTCGAGGTCGTAGGCGGGGCAGCCGTCGACCAGGTCCTCGACGACCATCTCGCCAACCGCCTCCCCGTCGGCCACCACGGTGAACTTCCCGGAATCAGTGACTCGACCGACCACCGCGAAACCGGTCTGCCACTTCTCGCAGACCTCCCGAACCCGGTCGACCTGGTCGGGTTCGACGATCGCCAACATCCGTTCCTGGGACTCCGAGACCATGACCTCGAAGGGCTCCATACCGGCCTCCCGAAGCGGAACCTGCCCGACGTCGATCTCGATTCCGACCCTGCCGGCCGAGGCCATCTCCCCGGCCGAGGAGGTGAGCCCGGCCGCGCCCAGGTCCTGGAGCGAGACCAGTAACCCTTCCGCCAGGAGCTCCTGACAGCACTCGAGCACCTTCGACTCCTCGAACGGATCGCCGATCTGGACGGTCGGGCGCTTGGCGTCGTCGCCCTCCCCGAGTTCGGCCGAGGCAAGGACCGAGGCCCCACCGATCCCGTCCCGGCCGGTCAGGGATCCGACCAGGACGACCAGGTTGCCCGGTCCGGACGCGGCCGCCCGGACCATCTCGTCGGTCTTCGCCAGGCCGACACACATCGCGTTGACAAGTGGGTTCTGGGCGTAAGGGGCGGCGAACTCGATCTCGCCCCCAACCGTCGGGATGCCCATCGAGTTGCCGTAATGGCCGATCCCCCGGACCACCCCGTCGACCAGGTATCTGGTCCGCTCGTCCTCGGGCGGTCCGAACCTCAGCGAGTCGAGCATCGCGATCGGTCGGGCACCGAGGGCGATCACGTCTCGGAGGATCCCGCCGACCCCGGTCGCCGCCCCCTGGAACGGCTCGACCGCGCTCGGGTGGTTGTGGGATTCGACCTTGAAGGCGACCGAGTACCCGTTACCGACGTCGACTGCGCCGGCGTTCTCGCCCGGGCCCATCACTACCCGTGGTCCCTCGGTCGGCAGGGTCGAGAGCAGCTTCCGGGAGTGCTTGTAACCGCAGTGCTCGGACCAGAGCAGGGAGAACATCGCCAGCTCGACCCCGTTCGGCTCGCGGCTCATTCGGTCGCAGATCAGCTCGTACTCGCGATCGGTGAGGCCGAGTTCCCGGTGCCTAGCCAACGCCCGCCCCGATCACGCCGCGAAAGATCGCCAGCCCGTCCTCGGAGCCGGTCAGGGGATCGACCGCGTGCTCGGGGTGGGGCATCAACCCGAGCACGTTTCCCTCCCGGTTGACGATCCCGGCGATGTCGTCGAGCGATCCGTTGGGGTTGCTGCCGGGCGAGTACCGAAAGGCGACCTGCCCGCCCGAGACGATCTCTTCCAGCACATCGGGCGGGGCGAAGAACCGGCCGCTCTGGTGCTTGACCGGGACCGAGAGGACATGGCCGGGCTCGAGCGCCGAGGTCCAGGGCGATTCGGCCTCCCCGACCACCAGCTCACCCTGGTGGCAGGTGAACCGGGTCGAGTCGTTCGGCAGGAGGGCACCGGGCAGGAGCCCCGACTCGCACAGGACCTGGAAGCCGTTGCAGATCCCGATCACCGGTCCTCCATCGGCCGCGAACCGGGCTACCGCCTCCATCGCCGGGGAGAACCGGGCGATCGAGCCGGCCCGCAGGTAATCCCCGTAGGAGAAGCCGCCCGGAACGACAACCGCGTCGACTCCACCCAGGTCGTCGTCGTCGTGCCAGATCAGCCGGGCCTCACCACCGGCCAGCCGACAGGCATTTAGCGCGTCCCGCTCGTCGCAGGAGCCGGGGAACTGGAGCACACCCCAGACCATCAGTCGTCGAGGATCTCGATCTCGTAGTCCTCGATCAGCGGATTGGCGAGGAGTTTCTGGCAGAGGTCGTCGATTCGGTCGGGGTCGTCGGCCACCAGCTCGACCAGCCGGCCGACCCGGACTTGCTCGACCCCGTCGAACCCGAGCGCCGGCAGAGCCCGCTCGACCGCCTTGCCCTGGGCATCGAGGATCCCCTCACGGGGCCGGATCAGCACCCGGACCTTCTTTCCTCCATCACCCATCAGACGAGGTTCTCCCCGGTGATCATCCGGTAGGCCTCGAGGTAGCGGTCGCGGGTCTGGGCGACCACGTCCTCGGGCAGCTCCGGCCCCGGCGGGGTGTGGTCCCAGCCGGTTGCATCTGCCCAGTCGCGGACGTACTGCTTGTCGAAAGAGGGCTGGGACCTCCCGGGCTCGTAGTCGGCTTCCGGCCAGTAGCGGGACGAGTCGGGGGTCATCACCTCGTCGCCGAGGACGACTTCGGCCCCGGCGTGGCTTCCGAACTCGAACTTGGTGTCGGCGAGGATGATTCCCCGGTCAGCAGCGTGACGGGCACCGAACTCGTAGAGCTCGATCGAGATCCGGCGGAGCTCCTCCATCAATGCCCGGTCGCCGATCATCTCGGCCGCCTCCTCGAAGCTCACGTTCTCGTCATGGTCCCCGAATTCGGCCTTGGTCGCCGGGGTGAAGATCGGTCGGGGCAGGCGGTCGGACTCGACCAGTCCGGACGGGAGGCCTACCCCGCAGACCGAGCCCGTCTCCTGGTACTCACGCCAGCCCGATCCCGACAGGTAGCCGCGGACGACGCACTCGACCGGATACATCTCCAGCCGCCGGACCAGCATCGCCCTTCCCCGCACGGACTCGGGCACGTCTTCGACCGAGATCAGGTGGTTCGGCACGATTCCGCTGGTCTGGCCGAACCAGAAGGTCGACATGCCGTTCAGGACCCGGCCCTTGTCGGGGATCTCGCTCGGCAGAATCACGTCGTAGATCGAGATCCGGTCGGAGGCGACCATCAGCAGGTCGTCGCCCGACTCGTAGACCTCCCGCACCTTGCCCGAGCCGTGAAGGGTCAGGTTTTCGAGCTCCTCGACCATGCTTTCGATGCTACCCGGCAGGCGCGGATGCCTCCCCACGGTTCCTGCTGTTTGCGGACCTCGGGCCGGCCGCATCGCGGCCAGCGACTTCCTCTGGCGGAAGGTCTAGGGGAGGATCAGGTCCGGACTGCCTCGAGCCGCTCGAAGACGGTCGGCAGGTGGGTCAGGTACGCGTCGTAGTCGAAGACCTGATCGAGGTCGAGGTTGGGCGCGGCGGTACCGATCAGGTCACGGAACTGGGTCCCGCTGTCGAAGGCTTCCTGGGCCGCCCCCTGGACCGTTCGGTAGGCCTCGTCTCGCTCCATCCCCGACTCGACCAGGGCGGTCAAGGCCCGCTGGCTGAACAGGGCCCCGCTGGTCGCATCCAGGTTGGAGCGAAGGCGCTCGGTGTCGACCACCAGGCCGGCTGCCAGCGAGGTCGCGAGTGACTGCATGTAGTCGAGCAGGGTGGTGGCGTCGGGAAGGATGACCCGCTCGGCACCGGAGTGGGAGATGTCCCGCTCGTGCCAGAGGGCGACGTTCTCGAGTCCGGCCTGGGCGTAGCCCCTGAGCAGTCTGGCCAGGCCGGTCAGCCGTTCGCTTCGGATCGGGTTGCGCTTGTGGGGCATTGCCGAGGAGCCCTTCTGGTCCCCGGTCGCGAAAGGCTCCTCGGCCTCGCGGACCTCGGTCCGTTGCAGGTGGCGGATCTCGGTCGCGAACCGCTCGATTCCGGCCCCGGCAAGGGCGATCACCGAGAGCAGGTTGGCGTGGCGGTCTCGCGGAACCACCTGGGTAGCCACGTCCTCGCGGGAGAGTCCGAGTTCCTCCATCACCCGCTGCTCGACCGCCGGCGGGACCGAGGCGTAGGTGCCGACCGCGCCCGAAAGCTTTCCGACCCTGCAGGCATCGACCGCTTCCCTCAGGCGGGAGACATTCCGGTCGGCCTCCATCGCGAAGCCGGCCAGGCGGAGACCGAAGGTGGTCGGCTCGGCATGCACCCCGTGGGTCCGTCCGACACAGAGTGCGTCGCGGTACTCGAAGGCCCGCTCGACCAGGGCAT
The DNA here is from genome assembly GCA_903891285.1 of uncultured Solirubrobacterales bacterium. Taxonomy (GTDB): domain Bacteria; phylum Actinomycetota; class Thermoleophilia; order Solirubrobacterales; family 70-9; genus 67-14. The sequence goes on along the minus strand of CAITDZ010000025.1, from coordinate 1,903 downwards.
CGCGATAGGCGAGCGCACCCTCGAGCAGCACCTCGCCAGCCGCACCGAGCCTGACCGCGAGGGCCGTATCGAGCACGTCGGAAGAAGTCAGCCCGTAATGGATCCACCTTCCGGCGTCGCCACCCACCGACTCCGAGACCACGTCGACGAAGGCGGCGACGTCGTGGTCGGTCACCTGCTCCCGTTCGTGGACCGCGGCGACGGTGAACGAAGCCTTCTCCCTGCAGGCCGCTGCGTCCTCCGCTGGGACTACCCCTTCGGCGGCCCATGCGTCGGTCGCTGCCAACTCGACCGAGAGCCAGGAGTCGAGCTTCGAATCCTCAGACCAGATCTCGGCCATCACCGGCCTGGAGTAGCGCTCGATCAAGGACTTGCTCCCGGGCTTGTGGGTTTCATCGTCTCGGTCACTCCCCGTCTGTTCCTTCCAGGCCGGCGGCGATGTCCGACCTCATCTGCCGCCCCTCGAACTGGACGGCCTCGGCCGCATCGTACGCCCGGCGGCGGGCGGTCGCGATGTCCGGTCCGAGTCCGGTCAGGTTGAGTACCCGACCGCCACTGGTCACCACCACGCCGTCCTCGAGGGCAGTCCCGGCGTGGACCACTTCGGCCAGCACGGCTGCCTCTTCGAGTCCGGTGATCGGGTCGCCGCTCGAGGAAGATTCGGGGTAGCCGGCTGAGGCCAGCACGACGGTCACCGCCCAGTCGTCGGAGAAGGCAACCTCGGATCCCTCCAGGCCGCCCGGTTCGGATGCGGCCAGGAAGAGTTCGAGGATGTCGGAGGAAAGGCGGGGCAGTACGGCCTGGGTCTCGGGGTCACCGAACCGGACGTTGTATTCGAGGACCTTTGGTCCGCCCCCGGTCATCATCAGCCCGGCGTAGAGGATCCCGTGGAAGGGTTCCCCGGTTGAGGCCATGTAATCGACCACCGGGCGGTGGACTTCGACGCTCAATCGACCGACCTCGCCTGGATCGACTCCCGGCACCGGGGAGAAACTCCCCATGCCGCCCGTGTTCGGCCCGGTGTCGCCGTCGCCGATCCGTTTGAAGTCACGGGCCGGGGCGAGCGGAATCGCCCGCTCGCCGTCACAGATCGCAAGCAGCGAGAGTTCCTCTCCCTCGAGGAACTCCTCGATCAGCACCTCGGTCTCCCCGAAACGCTTCTCGGAGAAGAAGATCGCGAGCGCTTCGTCGGCCGCTTCGCGGTCGGGGCAGATCAGGACCCCCTTGCCGGCCGCCAGGCCATCGGCCTTCAGGACGACGGGGAAGCCCCACTCGTCGAGCACCGCCGCCGCCGCCTCGGCGTCGCCGACGACCCGGTAGCGGGCGGTCGGGACCCCGGCCTCCTCCATCACCTTCTTGGCAAAGGCCTTCGAGCCCTCGAGCTGCGCTGCACCCGCCCGGGGACCGAACGCCCTGATCCCAGCCGCCTCGAGGCCATCGACCACCCCGGCGACTAGGGGGGCCTCCGGTCCGACGACGACCAGTTCGACCTCGTTCTCCCGGGCCGCCTCGACCACGGCGGTCACGTCGGTCGGGTCGAGGTCCGGGAGGCACCGGGCGACCTCGGCTATTCCGGGGTTCCCAGGTGCCGCGAGGATCTCGGGATCCGAGGGCGAGCGGGCAAGCGCGTTGACGATTGCGTGCTCGCGCCCGCCACCTCCGAGGACGAGGACCTTCACTGCCGGCGATCCCCGATCAGAGGATCTCTTCCAGTCGCTCCGAAGACAGCGCTGCCATCGTCTCGCTGGACATCGTCCCGCGGGAGCCGAGCTCCACCGAGACCTTTGCCATCACCTCTTCCGAGGGTGCCTCGACCACGGTCACGAAGTCGTACCTGCCGAGGGTCGCGTACTGGGTGACCACCTGGGCGCCCAGCGCCTCGACCTCGCGGTTCACCTGGGCG
>CAITDZ010000024.1 GCA_903891285.1 uncultured Solirubrobacterales bacterium | reverse complement strand
TGATGCGCACCTTGGCCTTGGCGTTGGACGCCATGTAGGTCGGGTTGCCGAGGTAGCGGACGCGGAGCCGAAGGTTGCTCTTCTTGCGGTCCTTCGCGATCTTCGTCCAGTTCCTGGGCAGCTTCACGGTCTTCTTGCCGCTGGCCTTGACGGGCATGACCCGCTTCATCCAGTGGCTGGTGCCCTTCTTGTTGCCGCGCACCTCGATGCGTCCCCGCAGTCCGGGAACCTGGGCTGCCTGCGCCATGAGGGCGCCGATGACACGGACCTTGACGGTGGCGCGCTTGCCCGACTTCACGGGATTCTTCGGCACCTTGACCTTGGTTTTGGTCGCTGTGCCGTCCCCGAGCGGCACCACTGCGTCGGCCGCCGGGACCACCGGCAGACCCGCCATGTCCATCGCCATCGGACCGAGCATGTCCGCGTACGCCATGTACCCGGCCTCGTTCGGGTGCAGACCGACTCCCGTGCCGTTGTAGAGAACCTCGTTGACCAGGTAATCGGTCAGGTTGGTCACCCAGCGGTCCGGGGCACACAGGCCGTACGGATGCGACGCCTGATACATGGACATTCCGCTCCGCCACCCGTACGTGTTGGAGTTGTAGACCATCTGGGTCGCCAACCCATCAGCGGTGGGAGTCACCTGCGCGGGCATCTGATAGCGGAAGGTCGCGAAGTCGGCCGGGGAGATCAGCGGCGGTGTCGAGAACGCCATGGCGAACCCGATCAGGGCGAACAGTCCCAGCGCCTCCGGGTCGGAGTAGTCACCGGCACCATCGCGATCACCGTCGAACAGCAACGGCACGTTGTGCGGCGGATTCCCGTTGTTGTTGTACTGGTTCCAGTCCGGGATACCGACCGGACGCCCGGCGACGCCCTCGTAGAGTTGACCGTAGATCCACGTGTTGTCGATCTGGTTGGCCGGCGACTCTAGGGGGTTGGTCAGCAATTTGGACGGATCGGTGGACACCCGCCACGTGCTCGGATCCAGGGCATCCAGTCCCCACGCGTCGGTGGTGACCTGGCCACCCCAGGGCTTCGTCGGATCCTGCTGGACCCCACACATCTGGGTGGCGCCGGGGCTGCCCTTCTGCGTGAGATCCGGGTACATGGCCTGGCCGATGTCCTGGACGCTGCCCATCTTCAGCGGACTGGAGGCCGACAGCCCGCTGGGCACCGTCTGACCGTTCACGATGGTCGCATCCTTGTAGGTCTGGCAACTGGCTGCGCCGCCGGATGCCCCCAGGCACGGCGCCAGGTCGGCCATGTCCTCCTTGAGCATTCGCAGGTTGTTGTCGGCGACCTTCCACAACGGCTCGTACGCGTTGTCCGGGTTCGCCGCCGTTCCCTGGTTCACCCACTGGCACCCGGCCATGATCTCGGTGAACTTGCTCGTCAGCGTCGTCTGCTTGGAGTCGACGCATTCGATCGACAGGTTGTTGGGGTCGGAGAGGCTGCTGAGGTCGAACAGCGCCTGTCCATTCGTGTAGCAGGACGGGAACGGCGACATCGCCGAGGGGAAGTCGATGGTGCCCGGTCCCTGATCGTTGACCAGTTGGTAGATCACCTCGTTCAACATGACCGACACTCCGTCGAACACCAGGCAGCTCTGCACGATGGGACTCAGACCTGCGTCGTTACCACCGATGCTGAACAGATGGACGTCCCACGTCTTGCCGCCCGCGACAGCGTTCAGCTGATCGATCTGCGCCGGGAAGAAACCGGGGTTCTGGGGGTTGCCGGTGTACACCGACGACTGCAACTCGGCGGGCAGCGGGCTGTCCTTTCCGCCCTGGATGATCACCTTCTGCGGGCTCAGCATTCCACCCGTGGGGGTGACGCCGGGGTTCTCGGTCTGCTCCAGGATGTCGGCCCCCGAGCATGCGACATCGACCATCGTGACGTTGGACCGCGGGTCGGACTGTTCGGCCATCGCAGCGGCACGGACGAAACCGCTCCAGCGGCT
>CAITDZ010000023.1 GCA_903891285.1 uncultured Solirubrobacterales bacterium | reverse complement strand
CGGCATGAGTGAAGAAGGGTTCGACGAGGAGGTACGGCCCGCTCCGGACGAGCCCGAGACGGGGGAGAGCGGTCTCGACCCGAACACTGAGGAGCTCTTCGCTTTCTCGGCCGGCCTGGAGGACGAACCGGAACTCGACCCCGTCTTCCGGGCGGCGCTGCTCGAAGCCTCCGAGAGTGCGACCGGCGAACGCCCGGTCGAGCAGTCGACCGGGGAGCCGACCCTCGATCCGGTAACCGGTGGGGAGGAGGCACCCGGGGAGTCCGGTGAGCTGGAACCCGTACCCGCTGCCGAAGCGGTCACGGCCGAGACCGGGGAGATCGAGGGCGATGCCCCCTCCGAGCACCGCGATGCCCCGGCGGTAACCGAGGAGCAGACGGCGATCCTCGCTGCATCCGCCCGAAGCGAGGTGCAACAGGCGATCGACTCGGCCAAGCAGACCGGCGAGGCCTGGGATCCGCCCCGACCGCCGGTCTCCGGCGACTTCGAGGCACCACCATCGAGGCCGCACTACTGGTGGAGATTCGGTCTCGCGACGGTGATCGTCGTGCTCGCCTTCGCGGGGGCGACCTCCGCTTCGATCCTTCGGACGGTCGACGACATCGCCGGCCAGTTGGCCGATCCCGGATTCGAGAAGCTCTCGGCCAAGATCCTTCCGCCGAGCGGAGGGGGCCCCCAGACGATCGCCCTGCTCGGCTCGGACGTCCGGACGGGTGGCGGGGCGTCGCCGGGTGACCCCGGACGCTCCGACACCACGATCCTCCTCCGGCTCGACCCGGAGTCGGACCAGATAGCGATGCTTTCGATCCCCCGGGATCTCAAGGTCGAAATCCCGGGTGTCGGAACCGACAAGTTCAACGCTGCCTACGCCTACGGCGGCACGAAGCTGACCCTCCAGACGATCCGGGAGCTGACCGGGCTGGAGATAAACCACGTGATCAACGTCGACTTCCAGGGCTTTGCGATGGCGATCGACGCGATCGGTTGCGTTTTCGTCGACGTCGACCGCGACTACTACAACTCGAACGTCGGCAAGGCGGCATCCGAGATGTACGCCGAGATCGACATCGACCCCGGCTACCAGAAGCTCTGCGGACCGGACGCACTCGCCTACGCCCGCTACCGGCACACCGACACGGACCTGGTCCGGTCCTCCAGGCAGCAGGACCTGATCGGTGAGGTTCGGAACCGCCTCTCCTTCAGCGAGATCATCAAGCGGCGAAACGAGCTGATCAAGGCCTTCACTGAGAACACGAAGTCAGACATCTCCGGGAGCGAGGAGTCGCTCGAGCTCCTCCGTCTCCTGTTCGACTCTCGTGGGGCCCGGGTGGTCGAAGTTCCCTTCCCGGCGACCCTGGCCGGAACCTATGTGACCGCGACCGAACCGGAGATCCAGGCGGCGGTCGACCGATTCCTCGGATTCGAGGAACCGGCCGGTCCGGTTGGGACCCTCTCGGAGGGGAGCAGCGGGCCCGGGGCTGGCAAGAAGAAGCCCGGCCCCGAGGCCGTCCAGGCGAAGGTCCCGAAGAAGGGGGACGACGGCCTGGTCGATTCGGCGCAGAGCACGATCTCCCTCGCCGTCCAGTTGAACGACGAGATCGGAGCCCGGGCCTTCCCGATCTACTACCCCAAGAGCCTTCCGCCCTCGACCATCCTGGCCGACGGGAGTCGCGGCTACCACATCCGTGACCCGGACAAGAATTCCCATGCGGCCTACAGGATGGTCTTCGCCCTCGAGGCCGCTGACGGGACCCACTACTTCGGCGTTCAGGGAATCCGGGGCTGGGAAGATCCCCCGATCCTCGAGGCACCGTACGACGAGGTGACCTCGGGTGGCAGGACCTTCCGTGTCTACTCGGAGGGCGACCGGATACGCCTGGTCGCCTGGTTCGTCGATGGCAACGTCTACTGGATCTCCAATTCCCTGCTGCTGACCCTCGACAATGACGAGATGCTCGGGATGGCCCGCTCGACACGGGCCTTCACCGACGACTGAGAAGACCACATGACAGGGAAGCCCGTGGAAAAGCCAGGTGACGCTGCGCCGGTCGGGGTGATCGGAGCCGGCTGGGTCGGCCTGGTCACGGCGGCCTGCTTTGCCGAGCTCGGCCACTCCGTGGTCGCCCGGGACGTGGTCCAGGAGAAGGTCGATGCACTCAGCCGCGGCGAGGTGACGATCCATGAGCCGGGCCTCGCCGAGCTTCTCTCCTCGAACGCCGACCGGCTCGAGTTCACGACCGACATGGACCACCTGCTGGACCACGCCCGACTCCTCTTCGTCTGCGTCGACACACCCCCGACCCACTCTGGGGATGCCGACCTCTCCAGGGTCCGGGCAGTAGTCGACGAGCTCGCCGGGAGCCCGGACCACGTGCTGGTGATGAAGAGCACCGTCCCGGCCGGGACCGGCGAGACGATCATGGCCGAGTTGCCCGGTTCGGGCTACGTCTCCTGCCCCGAGTTCCTCAAGGAAGGATCGGCGGTGGAGGACTTCATGCACCCCGATCGGGTGGTGATCGGGGTCGCTCCCGGTGGCGAAGCTGACGGTGACGCAGTGGCCGAGCTCTACGCGCCCCTCGGGGGGGAGGTGGTGCGAACGGACGTGACCAGCGCCGAGATGGTCAAGCTCGCCTCGAACGCTTATCTCGCGACCCGGATCTCCTTCATCAACGAGATCGCCAATGTCTGTGAGGAGGTCGGTGCAGACGTGTCGGAAGTGGCCCGGGGGATGGGGCTCGACGACCGGATCGGCCCCCAGTTCCTCCGTCCCGGCATCGGCTTCGGCGGATCCTGCTTCCCGAAGGACGTCAGCGCCCTGAAGCTCCTGGCCGGAAACTCCGGCTACCACTTCCAGCTGCTGAACGCGGTAATCGAGGTCAACGAACTCCAGAAGCGCCGGGTCGTTGGCAAGCTGGTCGAGCACCTCGGACCCCTCGCGGGCAAGCGAATCGCCTTGCTCGGACTTGCCTTCAAGCCTGACACCGATGACATGAGAGAGGCGTCGAGCCTCGTCCTCTCGGCCCGCCTGGCGGCCGAGGGCGCGGAGGTCGTCGCCTTCGATCCGGTTGCGATGGAGGCCGCCCGGGCGCTGCTGCCCGGGGTCGAGATGGCCAGTTCCGCGCTCGAGGCCCTGGAGGGCGCCGATGGTGCGGTACTGGTCACCGAGTGGCCCGAGTTCCGTGAGCTCGACTGGACGGGAGCTGCCGGGGTGATGAACCGCCCGCTGCTGATCGACGGGCGGAACTACCTCGATCCGGACGAGCTCGCTGCGGCCGGGTTCACCTGGGATGGTGTGGGGCGGGCCGAGGTCCGTCCGGACTGACCGATGCAGG
>CAITDZ010000022.1 GCA_903891285.1 uncultured Solirubrobacterales bacterium | reverse complement strand
GCTCCGGGATCTCGTCGCCGAAGATCTTCCAGCCGATCATCCCGTAGATGAAGATCAGCAGGACCGCGAGCGCGGCCATCGAGGCGATCGGGGGGATCGCCCGGGCCATGCCCGAGAGCAGCACCCGAAGATCGGGCAGGACGCTGACCACCCGGACGACCCGGAGCAGCCTGACCAGTCGGAGCAGCGTCGCGTTCTCCCGGACTCCCGGGATGAAGACCGCGAAGACGACGACGAAGTCGAAGACGTTCCAGCCGTTTCGGAAGTAGTCCCAGGGCTTCGAGCCGTAGGCCGATATCCGAAGCAGGATCTCGACGATGAAGATGCCGAGGAAGATCTCGTTGAGCAGGTACAGGGTGTCGCCGTAGCGGTCCTGGATGTCCGGGTAGGTCTCCAGCCCGAGGACGATCGCGTTGAGGATGATCACCGTGAAGATGAAGCCCTCGAACCACTTCGAGTGGACGATCCGCGAGATCGCCGGGACCCGCTCGAGTGGGTCTGCCGCGGGGTTTGCCTGCCCGTCCACGGGGGAAGCCTAGACCGGAAGGCCCCAAGAGGTCGGTGGGCCACCGGGAGCGGGGCCTACCAGCCCCGACGGTGCCTGACGGTGAGCTCCCGCACCTCGATCGCCCGGCGTAGCCCGGTGCCAGCCGGTCTAGGATTTGCCCCGGTGAGTCCGGTTCTGGCACCGGGTGTCCCGCGTTCCGGAAAGCGAAGCAGGCCCTACATGGACGGAGATCAGGCAGGCCAAGGGGCGACCGGAGGAGGCTTCGGTCCGGTCAGGGCTGCCAGGGAACACCTCCTCCCGACCGGTCGGCTGCCGGGCACCGAACCCTCAGAGACTGTCTGGACCGGATGCGATGGACCTGAAAAGGGAAGCGGCCGGGACCGCTGGGCGATTTGCGTCGGACTCGCCTCCTGGCTCCTCGTCGGCTTCCTCGCGGTCTGGCTCCACTTGACCCAGTTCGACGGGTTCCTCGATGCCTTTCCGCTGGTCCTCGGAGCGAAGGTTCTGGTCTTCCTCTGGGTCCTTTTCGGGGTCGCCGTGCTCCGCCCGCTGTTCCTCAGGAGGTCCCGCGGTCGGGCCTCCGAAGACGGGGAGGGCCAGTAGGTGGCCGAGGTACTCCAGTCGTTCTCCGAGACGCCGATCTACCTGGCCTGGATGATCTTCCTCGGGGCCTTTCCGGTGATCACTGCGATGCTCTCGATCGACTCATCGAGGAGGTTCGTCCTCGACCGGGAAGACAGCGAGCTCGCGATCCTGCCCGATCTGGCGGACCTCGAGAGGGCCAGGCAGGATTTCGGACTCTTGTCGGTGCTGGTTTCCGCCCGAAACGAGGAGGCGTTGCTCGGTCCGACGATCGAGGCGGTACTGGGGCTCGACTGGCCCCGGGTCGAGCTGTTCATAGTCGATGACGGGTCCACCGACCGGACCTTCGAGGTAGCCGAGGCTTTCATCAGGGATCCCTCCCATCGAGGGGATCGACTGGCCGGAGAGGCCCTCGACCGTCGATCGGTGACCATCCACCTGTTGCGTCACGAGAAGAGCCTGGGGAAGGCTGCCTGCCTGGACCGGGCGCTCCCTCTCCTCTCGGGAGAGCTCGTACTCGTACTCGACGCCGACAGTCGCCCAGACCGGCGGGTCGTCGAGCTGATGGCGCCCCATTTCGTCCGCTACCGGAACCTCGGAGCGGTGACCGGCAACCCGAGGGTCGCGAACACGGACACGATCCTCGCCAGGCTCCAGGCAATCGAGTTCTCCTCCACCGTCTCGGTACTTCGAAGGGCCCAGGCGGGCTGGGGGAGGATCAACACCTGCTCGGGGGTCTGCACCCTCTACCGGCGGACGGCCCTGGTCGAGGTCGGCGGTTTCGACCCCGGGGCAGCGACCGAGGACATCATGATCAGCTGGCAACTCCAACTGGACGGCTGGGACGTCTTCTACGAGCCGCGGGCCCTCTTCGCAATGCGGGTGCCGGCAAAGATCCGGAACCTGTTTCGGCAGAGGCGGCGGTGGGGGCGGGGTCTGGGGGAGGTCCTGAGGGTCTTCGGTCCGAGGCTCCTCCACCGATCGAGCTACAGGATGTGGCCGGTGGCGCTGGAGGGCTTCCTGAGCATCGTCTGGTGCTTCCTGTTGGTCCTCGCCGTTGCCTACTGGGCGGTCGCGGCCGCCGTCGGGGTTCCGGGTCTGGGCAACAGCCCTCTGCTCGACCACTGGGGGATCATCATCGTGATCATCTCGATCCTCCAGATCGTATGGGGGGTGAGGATCGACGCTCCGGAGGACCCCGAAGTGACCAGGATGCTCTGGGTCGCCCCGCTCTACCCTCTCTTCTACTGGCTGTTCAACTCCCTGGCCTCGGTCACTGGGTCGGTCCAGGGACTGTTGGTCGGCCCGAGCCGAAAGGAGCCGGTCACCTGGGAGACCGATCGCATCGAGTCCCATTCGGATGAGGCGGCCCGTGCCGGAACGAGACGGCGCGATCCGGAGCGTTCGACGCCCTGACCGCTCCCTGCGGTCAGGCGCGGGTGACCTCGACCCGGGCGATCGTGGTCATCGAGAGGTAGTAGAGGTCACGACCGAATCCCGGTGCCGGGAAGAGGAAGGCCTGACCGGGGGAGGGGACTCGGGCCCGGGCCTTCTCCTCGCCAGTGTCGAGGTCGAGCACGACGACCGAATCCGAGCCGATCGGCAGGGCGGCCCGGCGCATCGGGGCGCTCCGGCCCAGTCGCCTGAGCGCCGGCCAGAGGGCTTTCCGGGCGAAGGACTTCCGCCGTAGGGCCAGGTCGCGGTAGTCCTGGACCACGATCTCGCGGGTGTCGGGGAAGACGATCAGGTGGCCTGCGTGGGCGAGGCCGTCCCTTCGCCAGAGCGGCTCCAGCTCGTCGCCGACCAGCTTCCAGCCGCGGACCACGGCATTGCCGGCGTCGTAGGCGACGACCACACCCTCGACCGGGTCCCAGGCCGGGGGGTTCGACTCGGTTCCGTAGGGAAGGCCGCTGATCTCGACCGAGCGGACCGAGTCGGGGTCGTCCCTCCGGCACCACCAGAGCCTGACCGGATCCGGGTCCTCGCCGCTCCCGACCATCGTCCAGTCGACCCCGTTTCGGCCCTGGTCCATCCAGAAGACATGCTCGTCCGCGATCACCGGATCCCAGCCGAACCCCCTGCCAGGGGCCGGCCCGTAGCGGGGGCGCCAGGTCTCGTCGATCGCGACCCTCCCGCCGTCACGGTCGAAGCGGAGTCGGAAGACGGTCTCGGTCCCGACCGCGATTACCGTCTCGCCGTCGGAGGAGAGCCTGGCGATACTCGGCTCCGGTAACTCCAGCTCGGGCGCTACCGATTCGAGGGTCTCGGGATCGAGGACGGAGACGGTCGAGGGTGCCCGACCGCGGGGTGCATCGCAGTCCTTGGTCACCAGTTCGCCCGAGTCAAGGACGACGAAGGAGTTGTAGGGCCGGTCGATCGGGAGCCGCCGGCTTGCCACCTCGTCCAAGTCGGGGGTAAGGCGGTAGGCGCCGGTGCCGAAGACGGC
>CAITDZ010000021.1 GCA_903891285.1 uncultured Solirubrobacterales bacterium | reverse complement strand
CTGGCTGTGGTCGCGCATCGCGAAACTTCCGTCCCTGGGCATCCGCTCCACCTCACGCTCGGCGATCCTCTGGATCGTCGCGGCCTGGGCCTCGAGCCGCTCGCCGTGGAAGGAGGGCAGGAGCAGCTTGCGCTGGCGCATGTGCTCGTCTTCGTCGAGGATCAGGACCGAGTGCTCGCCCAGCGCCGTGGCCAGGATGTCGTTCCCCTTACCGGCGTGGAGCGCCTCGGGAGAGGCAGTGAAGACCTCCTTGATCGCATCGGGGTGGGTCACCATGTTCCAGCGGCGGCGCTGGAAGTTGACCTGGAAGACGTCGCCCAGATGGGCCGCCTTCTCGAAGAACCGCTTCTGCGAGCGTGCGAAACGGACGCCCTGGACCAGCCTCGGTTGCCTGAGGGTGGGAGGGCTCGGGACCGGCATTCGGTCGGACTAACCGGCGGTGGCGGCCGCCGGGTCGGAGGGGTTCTGATGGGCCCACTCGATGATCTCCTTCGAGCCGGTGATCGTCGAGCCGTCGTCCATCTCGAGGACCGGGACCCAGGTCTGGCCGGTCAGCTCCTTGATCTTCCTGCGCTTCGGCTGGAGGAACATCGGCAGCGGCCCGAGTCCGTAGACCTTGACCACCTCGGGGTCGTACCCGGCCTCCCTGAGGGCCTTGTCGGCCTCACCGCACGGGTGCTTGTGGGTCCCGATCTTCCGGGTCCAGGCTCCGTAGCAGACGTAGATCTTCATATTCCTCACCTCCCCTTGGTTTTCTGGTCGTCTCGATAGCAAGTTTCAGGGTATGGCACTGGGGACACAACCGTCACGGCGATCGGGTCGTAAGGCAACTGTTTACGGGTAGACGTTTCCCGGAGAGATTCCGGATATCGTTGCGGGTTCTTACCCTTTCTTTCGGAGCCCCAGCTTGATCCGTCGACTTCGTTTCCCAATCGTTTTCCTGTTGGCCCTGGGGCCTCTTGCCCTTGTGCCCGCGTCTGGCGGAGCCTCCGTCGTTTCACCAGTCCAGATCTCGGCCTGGCCGGGGAATTACGAAAACAACGGGAGCGCTTCGGCGCTCGCGTCGGATCCCACGACTGGCCGCAGCCTGATCGTCTACAGCTATGACGACGGAGGCACCTGTGCTTCCTCGGCCATCTGTTCCTACTACACCCAGCTCCTGGACTCCGAGGGCAACCCGGTCGGTGCGGCCCAGCGGCTCACCTCGAATGCGCGAGGGTTTTGGGCCCAACCTTCGATCGCCTGGAACCCCTCCACCGGCGGCTACCTTGCCTGCTGGGCCAACTACACGGGAACGACGCCCGTGGACATCAAGTGCGACGCCCTCTCGGCCGCCGGGATCCCGGCCGGCGCGCCCCAGACGATCACGAGTACACCTGACGAGTACCCGATGACGAACCTCGCCTGGAGCACGGCCAAGGGCAAGTTCCTCGTGACCATGACCGACTGGGCCGACTACGCCCGGGTCAGCTTCGTGGACTCCTCCGGAGCACCCTTCGGATCGGTGGTCGACTTCATGCCCGATTCGGCCTACGACATGACGGGGGGAGCGGGGGTGGCCTATTCGCCGACGTCGAACCGGTTCATGGTCTACGCCCGCGGCAGGACCGATGGCTCCTCCGAGAGGGATGCCCCGTGGCTCTGGTTGCTGGACGGCGATGGGAACCCGGTCGGCTCCCCGCAGCGGATCGATCCGGATACCACGCTCACCTACAAGAACGCTTCGATCGTATGGAACGCAGCTCGGGATGAATTCGTGATCATGTCGATCAACGACAAGACTGCACCCGAGTTCTACATTCGCCGTTTCAAGGCGGCAGACGGGTCGCCGGTGGGCGACGCCAAGACTGCGACGGCGTCGAGTACCGACTTCGACTCCGGGTGGGGCCAACGATTCCGGCCCCAGCTGGCAGCCAATGCGTTCTCGGATCAGATGCTCGCCTACGTGGTGCTCGACAGCAATCCGGCAGGAGGAACCGGCGTTCATGGCGTGCACGCGATGGAGGTTTCCGGAGACGGCACGATGGGCGCCCTTCAGCTAGTCGCCGGCGGCACCTCATCGTTCTACACCCGGACACGGCCCTGGCTGACTTTCAACCCCTACTCGTGCGAGTACCTGGGCGATTTCAACGGCGTGGATACCGCGGCGACAAACAGGTTGCAGCTCTATACGAGCCGCTACACCCAGCCGGAGCCATGTAAGGCCGATCTCACTGTCGCCAAGTCGGGCAGGGGATCGGGGACGGTTTCGGGCACCGCGACCGAGGCACAGATGGGCTTGGGCAGCAAGCCGGTATCCGAAGGCACCACAACGCTGTATCGGAGCTACAAGGTCTCCTTGACGGCTTCGGCGCGATCGGGTTCGAAGTTCAGAGGCTGGTCAGGCGCCTGCTCCGGCAAGGGTGCCTGCGAGGTCTCGATGAGCGAAGCAAGGTCGGTCACGGCCAGTTTCTCCAAAGGTAAACCTGCCCTCCGCCTAGCGGTGAGGCTCCCGGAGCGGGTGAAGGCCGGAAGGGGCTTCGAAGTCACGGTAAGGGCAACCAACCCGGCATCATCAGGGGAAAAGGCGCGGTCGGTCAAGACCTGCGCCAAGCTTCCGGAAGGCATTTTCGTGACCAAGCGGGGAGGCGGGGAGGTATCCGGCCGGACGATCTGCTGGACGCGTTCATCACTTGCGGCAGGAAAGTCGACCAGCTATCAGGCTTCGGTGCGGGCATCGAAGACCAAGTCGGGCTCAACCCGGGTGACCGCTTCCGCATCCGCGGGAAGTTTCTCGAAGGCTTCTACCTCTGGAACGGTTCGAATCGTTCGACCGAAGAAGCCGAAGCCCTCGCCACCGACCGGGTAGGGGTCGCGGTCGGTCCTGTCGGGGCTAGGATGCCGGCATGGAACCGACCCAGGTGGCAGCAGCAGATCCGATGGAGATGGTCCGACCGGGAGCCCCCGGTGATGGGCTGATCCTCAACCCGAACGAGTGGCGACTCGACCACCTCGACCCCGAAGACCGGCAGAGGCTCCGAGGGATAGTCGAGTGGTTCGAGACCCGCGGCCAGGAGGCGCTGAAGGACGCCGACCGCGACCACGTCTGGTACCGGGACTTCATCGATGCCCAGGCCGAACTCGGGATCTTCGGGGCCTTCCTCACACCAGAGCGCGATGGTGGCGGGGACCCGGCTCGCCGATGGGACACGAGCCGGATCTGCGCCTTCAACGAGATAACGGCCTTCTACGGACTGGCCTACTGGTACACCTGGCAGGTAACGATCCTGGGGCTGGGGCCGCTCTTCATGTCCGAAAACGATGCCGCCCGCGAGAAGGCGGCCGAGCTCCTGGGTGATGGGGCGATCTTCGCCTTCGGGCTGTCCGAGCGTGAGCACGGCGCCGACATCTACTCGACCGACATGGTCCTCACCCCGAACGTCGACGGCTCCGGCTGGACGGCGAGCGGCGAGAAGTACTACATCGGCAACGGCAACGAGGCCGGGATCGTCTCGGTCTTCGGCCGGGTCGAGGGAATAGATGGTCCGGAGGGCTACATCTTCTTCGCGGCCGATCCGGAGCGCGACGAATACGAGCTGATCCGAAACGTAGTCAACTCGCAGAACTACGTCTCCCAGTTCCGCCTCAACGATTACGTAGTTACCGAGGAAGACGTGCTCCACACCGGCCCGACCGCCTTCGATGCGGCGCTCAACACGGTGAACATCGGCAAGTTCAACCTGGGTTTCGGCTCGATCGGAATCTGCGAACACGCCTTCTGGGAGGCGATCACCCACGCCGACAGCCGGGTCCTCTACGGGATGAAGGTGACCGACTTCCCGCACGTCCGACAGGCTTTCACCGATGCCTTCGCCCGCCTTGCAGGGATGAAGCTGTTCGCCTATCGGGCGGCCGACTACATGAGGACGGCCTCACCCGAAGACCGCCGGTACCTGCTGTTCGACCCGATCACCAAGATGAAGGTGACCAGCGAGGGTGAGAAGGTCGTCGACCTGCTCTGGGACGTGATCGCCGCCAAGGGGTTCGAGCGCGACATGTGGTTCGAGATGGCAGCCCGCGACATCCGGGCGCTGCCGAAGCTCGAGGGAACGGTCCACGTGAACATGGCCCTGGTGCTCAAGTTCATGGCGTCCTACCTGTTCGACCCCGACACTGACCTCGAGGCTCCGGAACGGATGCTCGAGCCGGGTGACGACACCTTCCTGTTCGACCAGGGGCCGACCAAGGGCCTCTCGAAGATCCGGTTCGCCGACTGGGAGAAGTCCTACGAGCCATTCCTCGGCGTACCGAACGTCGAGAAGTTCGTCGGGCTGGCCCACTCGTTCAAGGAGCTCCTTGCGACCGCACCACCAGACGAGGCCCAGCAGAAGGACCTCGACTTCCTGCTCACTCTGGGCGAGCTCTTCACCCTGATTCCGTACGGCCAGCTGATCTGCGAGCAGGCGGCGCTGGTCGGCCTTCCCGAGGACACGCTCGACCAGATCTTCGACGTATTCGTCCGGGATTTCTCGGCCTACGCGACCGAGCTGATGGGCAAGGCCTCGACCACCGAGGCCCAGGCGGAGTGGGTGAGGAACACGATCACCAGGCCGGTGGTCGACGAGGAGCGATTCGAGGCGGTCTGGGAGAAGACCCGGGCGTTGGCCGGCGGCTACGAAATGCGGCCCTGAGCCAGGCCGATGCCGGGCCTACTCGACGTCGGCCCGGGGTGAGGAGCGCGGAATGCGCTGGTAGGGAGCGATCGGGACTGGGCTTATGTAGCCGCTGATCCGATCGATCGGGACGTCCACCCATCGGATGCGGTCGTCCTTGTTGCCCTCGATCGTCCGGACCAGCCCAGCCGGCCGGTCGACCTGCATGACCATGCCGATATGACTCTCCCCTTCGTACGAGACGAGATCGCCCGGCGTAGCCCGGTAGGTCCAGTAGCCGTTCCTCCGGGCCCAGGTGCTGAGGTCCCTGACCTGGATCGCGACGGTTTCACCGCCGTGGGCGGTCTGGAGGTAGCTCGAGCCCTGGAAGGCATCGAAGCCTGTCCGTCCCCAGGCCCAGGTGACGAAGGCGGCACACCATGCGTCGCCAATGCTGTACGGGGCGATCTCACCACGGCCGTTCCGGTATCGGGGAACGTTGTCACCGGCCCGTTCGGAGACCCGGCGGGTGAACTCCCGGTTGACCAGGCGGAGGGCCTTCTCCCTCTGGCCCCGGGCTCGTTCATTTCCTTCCCAGTCGGGGATCAGCGAGCGGACCGGGGCGCCGATCGTGGCGGTGGTGGGTGAGGTGCAGTTGACCGGTGGGGCTACCTGCCAGGTGACCGGCTCCTCACTACAGGCGAGGACGGCGAGTGGACCAAGCAGGAGGGCTGTGAAGACCGCGGCTCGCGTAGCGCGCCGATTCTAGGCAGGTGGTCCGGGGTGGGTGACTACTCGACGTCGGCCCGGGCCGAGAGCCGGGAGATCTTCTGGCTCGAGGTGAGCGGGAGCGGGCTGATGTAGCCCGAGACGTCTTCCATCGGGATGTCGACCAGGCTGACCGCGTTGGACTGGTTGCCCTCGATCGAGCGGACCCCACGACCCTGGCGATCCACCTTGATCACGATCCCGATGTGGCGATCGCCGTAGGCAACGAGGTCACCCGGGGTTGCGCGGTAGGTCCAGTAGCCGCTCCTCCGGGCCCAGGTGCTGAGGTCGGCGACCTGGATTGCGACTTCCCTGCCCCCGTAGGCGGTCCTCAGGTACTTGGCCCCGAGGTAGGAGGTGAAGCCGACCTTGCTCCAGGCCCAGGTCGAGAAGGCAGCACACCAGGCGTCGCCGATGCTGTACGGGGCGATGTCGCCACGGCCGTAGCGGTAGCGGGGCACGTTGTCTCCGTTCCGCTCACGGACGTTCATCCTCAGCTCCCTGCGGGCGAGTCCAATCACCTTGTTGCGGAGCGTCTTGGCCACGGGACTCCCGGGGACCACGTCCACCGGGTCGGTGTCGTCGACCGGGATGGTCACACCGGCAGAAGCCTGATGGCCACCGAGCAGGAGCACCGGTGCGGCCACGAGTACGACCGCAAGGGTGGAGAGGAGGCGGCGAATGCGCCTCCCGTAGAGGGGTTCACTGTCCGTTTGCTTCGTGTTCATCCCTGGCTACCCGTGCCGCTCGGATCTTCCGTCAGTCGGACCCTGATTCCTCGAACCGCGAAGCGGTGACCGGTTTCGTGCGGGTTCGGAAATTGCGGACTTTCGGGTCGTGATTATTAGCAGATCTTCATAAAGGGGCTTCACCGGCCGCTTCCCGATACCTTCCGGAATCTCCCCTGCCTCCCCGGAATCCCGACTACGGAGGGGAAAGCGGCCTGTAGGGTCCACCTCGTGGACCTCTCCGTCTTCTCCGCTGCCGCTGGAGCTGCGCTCGGCATCATGGCGCTCTTCTGGCTGGCCAGTCTCGCCCTCAAGGACGCCTCGATCGCCGACATCGCCTGGGGACTCGTCTTCGTCGGAATCGCCTGGGCCTCCTGGCTCGCGGGCGTCGGGGGAACTGCCGGACTGATTGCGGCTCTGGCGGTGACCGTCTGGGGCCTTCGGCTCGCGATCTACATCGGAATCCGGAATGCGGGCCATGGAGAGGACCGCCGTTACCAGGCGATGAGGGCGAAGCGGCCCGGCAGTTTCTGGATCTGGTCGCTCTTCGGCGTATTCATCCTCCAGGGCATCCTTGCCCTGGTCGTCTCGCTGCCGGTCCAATCGCTCGGATCGGTGGGGGACACCTCACCCGGTCCCTTCGGCTGGATCGGGTTGGCGGTCTTCCTGGCGGGACTCGGGTTCGAGGCGATCGGGGATTCGCAGCTGGCCGCCTTCAAGAGGAACCCGGCCAATAAGGGCCAGGTGATGGACTGTGGACTCTGGCGCTACACCCGGCACCCCAACTACTTCGGCGATGCGCTCCTCTGGTGGGGGATCTGGCTGATCGCGGTGGGCTCCGGAGCGGCCTGGTGGTCGCTGGTCGGCCCGGCCTTGATGACCTTCCTCCTGGTTCGGGTCTCGGGTGTCGCGATGCTCGAGTCAGACATGGCCGAGCGGAGACCGGGCTACGCCGAGTACATCCGGCGCACCAGTCCGTTCATTCCCCGCCCACCCCGGGACTGACCCCGGCGACAGCGGACCCGGGAACGCGAACGGCCGCCCGCCCTTTCGGGTGAGCGGCCGCCCCGCAAACGGTCTTGCCCGGTGCCCTAGAAGAGCGGACCGGTGATCGTCAGCGGCAGGTCCTTGCCGTACTCGACGAACAGCCAGAAGAAGGCCAGCGCCCCTCCGACGAGCGAGATGTTCTTCATGAACATGACCTGCTCGGTCTGGGCCATCTGGGGATCTTCGTGCTTCCAGAAGGCGTGCATGATTAGGGACGTCGGCAGCAGGAACGCGATAAGCAGCAGCGCGCCGAGGTCACCCCAGATCCCGAGCAGGATCATCAGGCCACCGGCGAGGATCATCAGGCCGGAGATCAGTACCCCCGGACCGGGGGCGGGGGCCCCCATCGCGGCCGCGTATTCGGCCATTGCCTTTCGGTTTGCGAAGTGGGCGAAGCCGCTCGCGATGAAGATCAAAGCGAACAGGATGCGGGCCACCAGGAAAACGATGTCCATTTGTCTGTCTCTCTCCTTCGACTGCCCGGCCGTGGCCGGGATTGGTTGACTCTCGGTTATCTACTTATGAAAAGTAAGTAGTAGTTGGACGGAAAAGCTATCGATCGGTTCGGCGCCTCGTCGTCACCTCCTTGCCGGGAAGGCCCGTGGGTTCGAAATCCCGGGACTCGATTCCTGAGACAATCGCCAGGTCGGGATGAACCAGCGAATCCGGGTGCGGAACTACACCCCGGTGAGTCCCAGAGGGTTTGCAGGCCCGGGGCGTCAGGAAAGGAGCAGCGACAGATGCACAACGTGAATCTCGAGGCGGTCGAGGAGACCGCGGCAAAGGCCGCAGCGGATCCCGGGGCAGCAGTCCAGCCGGTCGCCTTCGATGGCGAGTGGCAGACCGCCGAGGGAGCGGTCCAGTTCACCGCTGAGATCCCACTCCCGGATGGTCGTTCCGTGACCTTCGAGGCCGATTACCCACCCCACATGGGGGGTCGTGGTCAGGCTCCCAACCCGCTCGCCTACTGCTTCTGGGGTGGCATCGCCTGCTTCGCGATGACCTACGCCCAGGAGGCGGCCCTGAAAGGCGTCGAGCTCCGATCGCTGAAGGCGCGGGTCAGGACGGAGATGAACATGAGCCGGGCCCTCGGGGCGGGCGACCTCCCCCCGGTGGACGGAATCGATTGGTACCTCGAAGTCGATGCCGACGCCAGCGAGGAGGAGCTCGCCGAGATCAAGGAGATCTCCGACGAGCGCTGCCCGGGTGCTTTCTGCATCAGGAACCCGATCGAGTTGAGGACCCACCTCGAGACGGCCGCCTGATTGACCGTTCCGAGCCGGGAAGAGGCGATTGCCCTGGCCGACCGGGTGCCGGGGTCGAGCCTTTCGGCACGCCTCTACGACCCGATCCTCTGGCTCGGTGAGCGGACCGGCCTGGCCAGGAGCAGGGAGATGCTCCTCTCCGGCGCCCGGGGAGAGGTAATGGAGGTGGGGGCCGGCACCGGGCTGAACCTGCCGCGCTACCCGGCCGAGAGGCTCGACCGGCTGGTCCTGGTCGAGCCGGAACGCCACAAGGCCCACACCCTCGCCGAAAGGGCCGGCGCGATGCCGGTGGAGACCGAGGTGATCCGGGCCACGGCCGAGGCGCTGCCGCTTGGAGCCGATTCCTTCGACACGGCAGTGGTCACGCTCTGCCTCTGCACGGTGCCCGAGCCCGAGGCAGCTCTGGCCGAGATAGCCCGGGTCCTGAAGCCCGGGGGGAACCTTCTCTTCATGGAACACGTGCGCTCCGAGCGTCCCCGACTCGGAAAGCTCCAGGACCGGCTGAGGCGCACTTGGGCAGCCCTGGCCGACGGTTGCCAGTGCAATCGGAGGACCGTCGAGACGATCGAGCGAGCCGGGTTCGAGGTCGAGGTCGACCACGTTGCCGACGGCGCCCTGATGCCACCGGTCGCCCGGCCGATCGTCTCGGGAAGGGCGTGGGTGGTGCAGTGAGCGAAGCGGTGGTCGTCGGCTCCGGCCCCAACGGACTCACTGCCGCCTGCCTGCTGGCGGAGCAGGGAATCTCGGTGACGGTGATCGAGGCGGCCGAGCGACCTGGGGGCGGCACCCGCAGCACCGAGCTGACCCTGCCGGGCCTGATCCACGACGAGTGTGCCGCGATCCACCCGATGGGGGTTGCATCGCCTGCCTTCGAGGCGCTTGGTCTGGAGCGATACGGAGTCGAGTGGCTCTGGCCCGAGGTGGACGTGGCCCACCCGCTCGATGACGGCCCAGGCGGAGCGATGTATCGCTCGGTCGAACGGACCGCTGAGGGGCTGGGCGAGGACGGCCCGGCCTGGCTGAGCGCGTTCAGGGCGAATGCCGAGGCCTTCGGTGAGTTGAGGGAGGAGATCCTCGGCCCGATCGTCCATTTCCCCAGACGACCGCTCGAGCTGGCCCGGTTCGGCCTGCCTTCGCTCCGATCGGCCGAGTCCTATGCCCGGCGCTTCAGCACCGACCGGGGGAGGGCGCTATTTGCCGGCTCCGCCGCCCACTCCTTCCGACCGCTCTCGGCGCCGATGAGTGCCTCGATCGGTACGGCCTTGATCACGGCAGGCCACGCCTTCGGCCTGCCGGTCGCCCGAGGCGGTACCCAGGCGATCGCCGATGCCCTGCTCGGCCTGGCCGCAGAGCGCGGCGTCACCGTCGAGACCGGGCGCCGGGTAGGCGACTTGGGGGAGCTGGGCAGCCCCGACCTCGTCCTTCTCGACCTCGCGCCCCAGGGGGTCCTCGAGCTCGCTCGAGGACGGCTGCCGGGAAGGATCGAGCGGGCCTACCGCCGCTACCGGTACGGACCGGGCTCCTTCAAACTGGACCTGGCGGTCGAGGGAGGGATCCCCTGGAAGGACGAGGCCTGCCGAAAGGCAGGGACAGTCCACGTCGGCGGCTCGATCGAGGAGATCGCGATCGCCGAGGCGGAGATAAACCGGGGGCAGATGCCGGAACGACCCTTCGTGCTGGTCGGCCAGCAGTACCTCGCCGATCCGTCGCGGTCGGTCGGTGACCTCCATCCCCTCTGGATCTACGGCCACGTACCCAGCGCCTGGCCGGGAGACGCGACCGATGCGATCCTCGACCAGGTCGAACGGTTCGCCCCCGGTTTCCGGGAGCGGATCCGAGCCACCTTCACCCGGTCGACCCTCGAGTTCCCCCACTACAACGAGAACTACGTAAACGGCGACATCGCGGTCGGGGAGAACTCGGCCAGACAACTGCTTTTCAGGCCCCGGGTCGGGCTCGACCCCTACTCGACCGGGATGCCCGGGGTGTTCATCTGCTCACAGGCGACGCCGCCTGGCGGCGGGGTACACGGCATGTGCGGCTGGCACGCCGCCCGGCGGGCGATCCGTCATCTGGAGCGGGCCTGAGCCGGGCGGACTGACGCCTACTCGTCGGGTACGTCGACCTCCCGGAGGAGGTGACTGTCGACGTCGTAGATGAACCCCCGCACCCGGTCGGTGTGCAGCAGGAACGGCGAGCGCCGGACGCGGAGGACCGACTGTCGGACGTCGGCATCGAGGTCGTTGAAGGACTCGATCGCAAAGGAGGGGGCGACCCCGGTCGCCTCCTGCAGCTCGGCCCGGAAGGAATCGTCGGAGACTTGGAGCATGCCGCAGTCGGTGTGGTGGATCAGCATCACCCGCTCGGTCCCGAGCCGGCGCTGGGATATCGCCAGCGAACGGATCACATCGTCGGTTATCACCCCGCCGGCGTTGCGGAGGATGTGGGCCTCGCCGTCACGCAGCCCGAGGGCCTGGAAGACGTCGAGGCGGGAATCCATGCAGGTGACGACGGCGAGCCGGAGGCTCGGCTTGACGTCGAGATGGGAGGCCTCTACGTCGGAGGCGAGGCTCCGGTTGTTGGCCAGGAGCTCCTCGATCACCCTCATCGAGGAGGGCCTCCCGCAGGCGGGTTCACGAAGCCTCCCGATGCCGGAAGGGCCGCGGAGGGGCGGCCTGCCCGTCTGCTGATCGGGGGCAACCGTCCGGGGTCACCCTGCCGAGTCACTGGGCGGAGTCGCCCCCGCCCTTCTTGGGCGTGACCTTCTCTGCGTCGACGATGAAGATCAGGGCCGAATCGGGCGGAATCGTCGGCGGCTGCCCCGCAGCACCGTAGCCGAGCTCCGACGGGATGATGATCTCCCGGCGGCCGCCCTTGCGGATGCCGATCAGGCCCTTCTCCCAGCCCTCGATCACCTGGCCTGAGCCGAGCGTGACGGTGAACGGCTGCCCGGTGCTCCATGAAGAGTCGAACTCGGTCCCATCCTCGAAGAGCGCACCGACGTACTGGACCTCGACCGTGTCGCCGGTCTTCGCCGCGGGGCCGGAACCCTCGACGATGTCGTCGATCTCCAGCTCGGTCGGGGGGTCCCCGCTTCCCGCCTGGATCAGGGGCTTCTGGGAGAGGTCCGAGTTGTCCACCCCGAAGAAGCCGAGAGCGAAGCCTCCCCCGATCACGATCGCCAGGACGACCAGCGCGCCGATCAGGAAGCGGACCCGAGGGTCGCCGCTCCCCTTGGTCGGTTTCTCGGGGGCGGCCTCCGGCTGGTTCCCCGCGGACTCGCTGTTCTCGGGCGTCTCGTTCACGGGCCGAATACTAGGGGGCGCCGGGGCCATCGGTGGACTCGATCGCCACCCGCCCCTGATAGGTCGTTCCGGCCGGGGCCCTCGCCGCATCGTGGAGCCTGAACCAGGAGGGCCAGGTCGGATTGGCCAGGCGTACCTGGAGGAGCAGGGAGTCGAGAGCGGCCTGGCGGATCGGGTCCCAGCCGAAGCCATAGAGCTGCCGGGCCTCCGGGGGCAGGAGTCCGACCGAACTGAGCTTCACCGCCTCGGTAAGAG
>CAITDZ010000020.1 GCA_903891285.1 uncultured Solirubrobacterales bacterium | reverse complement strand
GGTCGGCCACACGATCGCCGTTCACGACGGTCGCAAGCACGTGCCCGTCTTCATCACCGAGTCGATGGTCGGCCACAAGCTCGGCGAGTTCGCCCCGACCCGAACCTTCAAGGCCCACGGCACCGGCGGCGGGGGAGAAGAGTGAGCGTGGCGACCGCCGGCAAGACAGGAGATGGAACCGATGAGGTCCTGGTCAGGGCGACCGCCCGGTTCGTCCGGGTTTCACCGCGCAAGGTCCGGCTGGTCGCCGACCAGGTGCGCGGCAAGCACATCGATGATGCCCGGGCGCTGCTTTCTTTCTCGCCCCGATCTGCGGCGGGCGAGGTTTCCAAGGTGATCGAGTCTGCGGCAGCCAACGCCGAGGCGAACCACGACCTGATCGGCGACGAGATGATCGTCCGCGAGATCAGGGTCGACGAGGGACCGACGATAAAGCGGTTCCGACCGCGGGCGATGGGCCGGGCCACCCCGATCAACAAGCGGACCTGTCACATCAGCGTGGCGCTTGCGCCCGAGGAAGAGGAGTAACGGGGAAATGGGCCAGAAGATCCATCCAGAAGGCTTTCGCGTCGGCTACATCCATGACTGGAAGTCGAACTGGTTCGCCGGTCGCGACTACTCCGAGCTCCTGCTCGAGGACATGGCGATCCGCGACCACATCGAGCAGAAGCTCGCCCACGCCGGGCTTTCGGACATCACGATCCAGCGCCGCGGCGAGGTGGAGGTCGACATCCATACCGCCCGCCCGGGCATCGTCATCGGCAAGTCGGGCAGCGAGGTCGACGCCCTGCGTAAGGAACTCCACGAGATCACCGGTACCCCGGTCAAGGTGAACATTCGTGAGGTAAAGAGGCCCGAACTGGATGCGAAGCTGGTCGCCCAGTCGATCGCCGAGCAGCTCCAGAACCGGGTGGCATTCCGCCGGGCGATGAAGCGTGCGCTCACCTCGGCGATGCGTTCAGGCGCCAAGGGCGTCAAGGTGCAGGTTTCGGGCCGGCTCGGCGGGGCCGAGATGGCCCGGACCGAGGGCTACTCGGACGGTCGGGTGCCGCTCCACACGCTGAGGGCCGACATCGACTACGGCTTCGTCGAGGCGAAGACCGGCACCGGCAGGATCGGCGTCAAGTGCTGGATCAACAAGGGCGAGGTAATGCCCGAGGGCTTCGACTCCGACCGCACGGACGGACAGGAGGAACCGCTTGGTGGCGGTCCGCCAGGGGGTGGTCGCTGATGTTGATGCCAAAGAGGGTCAAGCACCGCAAGGTGATGCGGGGCCGCCGACGGGGCAACTCGAAGGGCGGAACCTCGGTCGCCTTTGGCGAATACGGCCTGAAGGCGCTCGAGCGAGGCTGGATCACCAACCGCCAGATCGAGGCCGCCCGAGTCGCCATGACCAGGAAGATCAAGCGAGGCGGGAAGGTCTGGATCAACGTCTTTCCCGACAAGCCGGTGACCAAGAAGCCGGCCGAGACCCGGATGGGCTCTGGAAAGGGCAACCCCGAGGGCTGGGTCGCCGTGGTCAAGCCCGGCCGGGTGATGTTCGAGCTGGCCGGGGTCGACGAGGAGCTCGCCCGTGAGGCGATGCGCGTTGCCGGGCACAAGCTTCCGATCAAGACGAAGTTCGTGGCTCGAGAGGGAGTGGGCGAGTGAAGGCCGGTGAGGTACACGGGATGAGCGACGTCGAGCTGGTCGAGAAGCTCAAGGAGGCCCGCGAGGAGGACTTCGGGCTGAGGCTCCGGCATGCGACCGGTGAGCTCGAGGATACGGCTGCGCTAAATCGCTCCCGGCGAGACGTCGCCAGGCTGATCACGATCGCCAGGCAGCGGAAGATCGACTTCGAGCGGGAAACCGCCGAGGGCTAGCGGAAAGACGGGAACGAGGATGTCGGAAGAAGAGGAAAAGGAAGAGGCAGCTGAAGAGGCTCCCGAAGAGGCCGCCCAGGAGGCAGCCGAGGAGACGCCTGAAGCGGAAGCGACCCCTGAGGAGACCCCGGATGAGGACGCGGCCGGCGATGGAGGCGAGTCTCCGGCAGAGGAGGCTCCCGAAGCCGAAGAGGCGTCTGCCGACGATGGCGGCGATGAGGGTGGGGATTCCGCCGCTCCGCCTGCAGACGCCGGCGACGGAGGTTCCGCGGAGGACGAGGGCGCCGGCTGGAAGGTCGAGCGCAGGCTCGAGAAATCCCGTCAGCCTTCGGAGGCCAAGCCCCAGAG